>DATIGQ010000075.1 GCA_035454605.1 Terriglobales bacterium | reverse complement strand
GGATGCCGATATCCTCGGCCCGGTCCCAGTTGAGGTCCGGCATGATCATCTCCTCCAGTTGAGTTCCAATGACCCAGCTCTTCTACTGACCCCTGGCCACGTGCAACTGCCTTTTCAATGTTCCTCGCGCGCGGAGTTCTTGGTCCACTCCGGAATCTCGACCACGACGTCTTTCGTCCCATCCGGCACCGTTTGGCAGCCGAGGCGCGACTTGGTCGTAATGCCCGGCGCCATGTCGAGTTCGTCGAGTTCGGCGTCCGAAGCCTCGTTGCATGTCTCCAGACCCTCGTGGACGATGACGTGGCACGTTGAACAGGCGCACACGCCGCCGCAGGCATGGTCCAGCGGGATGCCGGCGCTGAGAGCGATATCGAGGATCGAACCCGGCAGTCCGTGGTCCCCGTAGGGGACCTTCTCCGGGTCTACCTCAACCGTCTTGCCCTCGCTCTTGAACGTGACCTTGAACTTCTTGGTCGCCGGCGTGAACTTCACTTGCTCGGCGATGTACGGGTTCCTGCCACCCATGTGCGAAACTCCCTCTATTCGTTCCGGATCTCGGCAGGTGCGAAGGGATGCGGCGCTTTCGGTCCCTCGCCCACTTCCGCAGTCTCCATGCTCTTGCCCTTCAAGGCTTCGGCCAGCGCCGAATCCATCATCATCTCCGCCAGGCGCAGCGTGGCCTGGTTCAGCCGCTCGATGGCCTCGCGGATGACGCGATAGTCCTCACCCGGCTTGACCTTCTTCAGTTCCTTCTCCAACCGGCCTATATTGGCGCGCTCGTCTTCCTTGAGCTGCTGCCAGGCTGGGTTCTCGCGCGCCTTGTCGAGATGCAGCATCAGGTTGTCCGCTTCCAGGCGGGCCTCGATGATCTGCCGCTGGCGGAAGTCTTCTTCCGCGTAGTCGAAGGACTCCAGGATCATGCTCTCCACCTGCTCATCACTCAGCCCATAGGTGGGTTTGACCTCGATTTCGGCTTCCTTGCCGCTACGCTGCTCGCGCGCCGAGACGTGCAAAATGCCGTTGGCGTCGATCAGGAACTTCACCTCGATGCGCGGCAGCCCCGCCGGCATGGGCGGAATTCCTTTCAGGTCGAAGCGCGCCAGCGACCGGCAATCTTTCGCCAGTTCGCGCTCGCCTTGCAATACGTGGATGGCGACGTTCGTCTGTCCATCCACCTGCGTGGTGTAGTGCTGTGTGGCCGAAGCTGGGATGGTGGAGTTGCGCAGGATGATCTTGTCGGTCGTGCCGCCTGCCACTTCGATCCCCAGCGACAGCGGAGTGACGTCGAGCAACAGCATGTCTGCCGTGACCTCGGATCCGCCGGCCAGGATGTGCGCCTGCACCGCCGCACCCAGCGCAACCACCTCGTCGGGATTCAGTTCGACGTGCGGCTCGCGCTGAAACAGCTCGCGCACCAGCTCCCGCACGTGCGGGATGCGTGTCGAGCCGCCCACCAGCACCACCTCGTCGATCTGCTGCGGCGAGAGCTTGGCATCCTTCAGCGCCTGCCGGCACGGGCCCGTCGTACGCGCGATGATCGGCTCGATGAGGTGCTCGAACTGCGCGCGCGTGATCTGCCGGCGGTACGGATGTTCACCGGGAAGCTCGACCTCGATGGTGGCGGCGTCCGCAGCCGACAAGGCGATCTTGGCGTCGATCACCGCCTTGCGGATGGCCTGCACGGCTTCGCCATTGCGGCGTAGGTCGAGGCCCATGTCGCCGCGGATATCATCGAGCGCAATGCCGATCAACAGATTGTCGATGTCATCGCCGCCCAGGTGGGTGTCGCCGTTGGTTGCGATGACCTCGAAGATGCCCTCGTGCAGCTTGAGGATGGAGATATCGAACGTGCCGCCGCCCAGGTCGTACACGGCGACGATGCCTTCCTTGCGCTTGTCCAGGCCGTAGGCGAGCGAAGCGGCTGTGGGTTCGTTCACCAGCCGCAGCACATCGAGGCCGGCAATACGTCCGGCGTCCTTCGTGGCTTGGCGTTGCGCGTCGTTGAAGTACGCCGGCACCGTGATCACGGCCTTGGTCACCGGCGCGGCAAAGTAGCGCTCGGCGTTGCGCTTGAGCTGGCGCAGAATGAATGCCGAGATTTCCGGCGGCGTGAATTCGCGCTCGCCCAGCCGGATGCGCAGCACTTCGCCGGCCTGGACTCCGTCGGCGAAACGGAAGGGGAAGAACCGCAGCTCTTCCTGCACGTCCTCGAGGCCGCGGCCCATCAGGCGCTTCACGGAGTAGACGGCGCGCTCCGGGGTTTCGATCAGGAGCTTGCGCGCCGGGTTGCCGACCACGATCTCGCCCTTGCGATCGAGCGCGACCAGCGACGGGACAAGGTTCGCCCCGTCCTCGCCGGGGATGACCACCGGCGTGTCGTCCACCATGAACGCCACCAGCGAGTTCGTGGTGCCCAGGTCGATGCCGACGATGCGGTCTTCAGCCATTGCCTGCTTCAATTCTCCAACGCTTCATTTACGTCGCGGACCAGGTTCCGGATGTACGACCGGCGGTTCAGCAAGTCCACCATCTTGTCGCGCACGGGCACACGCGCGGCATCGCCCGCGCTCTCCGGATGCGCGTGGAAGGCCAGCGCGTCCCATTCGTCCCAATACGATTTCAGCTCGGCGGCCAGCGCATTCAGCTTTTCCTCGAAGTGCGCCTTGTGGGCCTGCAGTTCCTTCAGCAGCGCTGGATCCGCTTCGCCCATCTTTTTGTTGTTGCGCAGCTCTTCGAGCTGCATGTTCAGTTCAAAGACTTCCTCGAGCAGATCGGGCGGAACAACCTGTTTCTTCTCCTCGCCCGTCTGGCGGGCGCGATCGGTGGCCGCCTTGGACTGCTCTTCAAGCTGCACCCCTTCAAGCTGAAGCAGGTACATAGTGCGCGAAATGGGGTCCTTCAGCGTGCGGTAGGCGTCATTGAGCTGCGAGCTTTTCTCCAGGCTCCAGCGCTGTTCATCGGCGGTGGCCTGTGCATAAACATCCGGATGCAGGCGGCGGCTCAGGCGGTAAAATTCGCGCTCCAGCGCTGCGGTATCCACGTTCAGCTTGCGCGGCAGTCCGAAAAAGCGGAAGTGGTCGATGGCAGCAGCCGGCTGCACCTTTCCGCAAGCCGCGCAGAAATGTGCGCCCGTATCCAGTTCCGCCCTGCATGACCAGCATGCCTGCGCCCTCCGGGTTGTGGCTTCCGTCGGCATAGACAGTTTCATCACGGCCGTTTGCTCTGCGATCCGGGCAGGAAAAACGCCCGCGGTGGAGAGAACAGGCCCGGTCAGCCCGAGAACGACGTCCCGCAGCCGCACGACTTCGAGGCGTTCGGGTTGACGAAGACAAAGCCCTGCTGCATCAGCGACTCCTGGTAGTCCAGCGTCATGCCGTGCAGGTAGATGAACGATTTCGGATCCACGAAAAGCCTCACGCCGCCGAATTCGAAGACGCGGTCGCGCTCGCGCGCTTTGGAGTCGAAACGGATGTTGTAGGTCAGACCCGAGCATCCGCCGCCCTGCACGCCCAACCGCAGCCCGCCCTCCGACGGCGAGACGTTCTCTTTCTCCATGGCCGAGCGGATCTTCGCCAGCGCGCGATCGGTCACCTGGATGCTGCGCGCCGGCGCCGAGGGCGCGGCCGCAGGACCGGCCTGCGGGAACGTGGCCTCCGTTTTTTCCGTGGTCGCAGACATCTCCGTGCCTTCGCTTAATCGCCGGCCTTGGCCTCGACCGGCTTACCCTCGGCGGCGCCCTGCTTCTTCTTCCAGTCGCCGATCGCGGCGCGGATGGCGTCCTCCGCCAGCACCGAGCAGTGGATCTTCACCGGCGGCAGTGCCAGCTCCCGCACGATGTCGGTGTTCTTGATGCCCAGCGCCTCATCCACCGTCTTGCCCTTCACCCACTCGGTGGCCAGCGAAGAGGAAGCGATGGCGGAGCCACACCCGAAGGTCTTGAACTTGGCGTCTTCGATGCGCTGCGTCTCGGCGTTGACCTTGATCTGCAGCTTCATCACGTCGCCGCACTCGGGCGCGCCCACCAGGCCGGTGCCCACATCGGGGCTCGCCTTGTCGAGCGATCCGACGTTCCGCGGGTTGGTGTAGTGATCCAGAACCTTGTCGCTGTATGCCATGTTGCCTGTTCTCCTCCCGAACTTGTTAGTGGCTCTCCGCTGGAGCAGCCCAACTCACCTTCTTGAGGTCGATGCCTTCCTTGGCCATCTCGTAGAGTGGCGAAAGTTCGCGCAGCCGGCGGACCACTTCCGTCAGCCTGGCCGCCACGTAGTCCACCTCGGCATCCGTGGTGAAGCGGCCCAGGCCGAAGCGGATCGAGCTGTGCGCCAGGTCGTCGCCCGTGCCCAACGCCTTGAGCACGTACGAGGGCTCCAGCGTCGCCGATGTGCAGGCCGAACCGCTCGACACCGCCACGTCGTTGATGCCCATGAGCAGCGATTCGCCTTCCACGTAGGCGAAGCTCATGTTCAGGTTGCCGGGCAGCCGGTGCTCGAGTGAGCCGTTGACGAACACCTCGTCGAGCCCCTCCATCAGCTTTGCTTTCAGGCGGTCGCGCAGCGCCCCCAGGCGCTTGGACTCTTCCGGCATTTCCTGCATGGCCAGTTCGCAGGCCTTGCCGAAGCCCACGATGCCGGGGACGTTGAGCGTGCCGGAGCGCATGCCGCGCTCGTGGCCGCCGCCGTCGATGATGGGCGCCAACTGCACGCGTGGATTCTTGCGTCGCACGTACAACGCGCCCACGCCCTTGGGTCCATACAGCTTGTGCGCCGTCAGCGAAGCCAGGCTGATGTTGGCCTTGTTCACATCGAACGGAACCTTACCCAGAGCCTGCACCGCGTCGGTGTGGAACAGTACGCCGCGCTCCTTACAGATTCGTCCGATCTCTTCGATGGGCTGCAGCACGCCGATCTCGTTATTGGCTGCCATGATGGAGACCAGGATCGTCTTGTCGTCGATGGCGCGCTTAAGGTCGTCCAGGTCGATGCGTCCGTCCGCCTGTACCGGCAGGTAGGTGACGCGGAAGCCTTCCTTCTCCAGGTGCTTGCAGGTGTCCAGTACCGCCTTGTGCTCGGTGACGCAGGTGATGATGTGGTTGCCTTTCTCGCGGTACATGTGCGCCACGCCCTTGATGGCGAGGTTGTCGCTCTCGGTGGCGCCGGACGTGAAAATGATCTCCTTGGCGGTCGCGCCGATGAGCTTTGCGATCTGTTCGCGCGCGGTCTCCACCGCTTCTTCGGCGGCCCAGCCGAACGGATGGTTGCGGCTGGCGGCGTTACCGAACTTCTCCGTGAAGTAGGGCACCATGGCCTCGAGCACGCGCGGGTCCATGGGCGTGGTGGCGTGGTAGTCCATGTAGATGGGTAGCTTCACATTCTGCCCGTTTCCGCTGGTGGCGCTCATACTCGTGTTCTCCTCAAAAGCTCTCTTTAAAGATTCGATGACGTCGCCGAACTCTGCGTTGCGGCCGCCCTCACGGCCTGGCGCTCACGATGCCGACCAGCTCGTGGGCCGGCTTCTCCTTCTCCGTTCGGGCAGCACCGTTCTCCGCCAGGTCGGACATGGTGATCCGTCCCAGCACCTGCTCGATGCTCTCGTTCACCTTGCGCAGTGGTTCGCGCACCGTGCACTTCAGACTCTGGTAACACTCGATCTCATGGTTCAGACAGGAAGTGATGAACAACGGCCCGTCGATGGCCCGGATCACTTCCAGCGCCGTGATGCGCTGCGGCTCGCGCGCTAGCGCGTAGCCACCGTTCATCCCCTGGTGCGAATGCAGTAGCCCGGCCTTCACCAGACGCTGCAGGATCTTCGCCAGCGCTTCCAGAGGAATGTTGTAGGCCTCGGCGATGTCCTTGGCGCGGCACGAACCCTCGCCGTGGAACTCCGCCAGGTGTTTCACCGCCATCAACCCGTAATCCGCTTTCTTGGTCAGCTTCAGCATGCAAGGACTCGCGCCGGGTTCAAATCCGACTAAATCGGTCGTATTTCATTCTAACGCTCTGGCATGCCCGGCCGCAAGCCTCCGCAGCCAATGGCAACAATCCGGGGTTTGAATGTAATCACATGACATCAAACGGGTTAGAAACCAGTGCCATTATGGTCGCATTTGCTGCCAAAACCCCAGCGAACCTGCCTGGGCACAGGCGCTTCCGAGCACGTGAAACACCTTCCCTCAGGCGGTTTTTGTCGCCGCTGTTATCTACCGACGCGTGGTGTTTTCATTCGAGGAAACGGCACGCGCAGAGCCTTCGGGCTCAGGGTGCGAACCCGGGTACGGTGCTCGAACAAGCTACGCTCATGCGGGATTACCGAGGTCAGCGGAAACTCACTTGACAGGGATTCCCGCCGGTCTACAATACGACCGTTTTCGCCCTCCAGGTGAGGTGGAGGGTGGAAGATGGTGTGGAATCGGAGACCCCGCATGCGGGGTGGAAGATTCCGGTATGAGTTCTTCCCAGCCTCTGCCAACGTCGGGCCCCAACGGGCAGCCAGCCTCCAAGGACAAACCTTGCTTGCACCCTCGCGTGCAGATCGTCGCCCGCGAAGAGGACTCCGAATTCGTCGAGTGCCTCGAATGCGGCGAGATTTTCGAGGCCAGCGAGTTCCAGGACATGGCCCGCGAAGAGCGTCTTCAGGCTGACGAGTCCTGAGCTCTCGCCCCGACTCGTCCATACACCTCTGAGCCGCACGGCTTTTTTCTTGTCCCGCGTGGGTGACTCCGATAACCTTAGGCGCAATCGAGGGAGAAGAATGGCACTGCGGGCTCTGGTCGTCGACGACTCCATGTTGGTCCGTCACACCGTGTGCCGCTTCCTGGAGCAGCGTGGCTATGAGGTGGAGTCGGCCTCCAACGGGGTCGAAGCCCTGGAAAAGCTGGCCCACGCCTCTCCCGACATCGTCATCACCGACATGGCGATGCCCAGGATGAGCGGCAGCGAACTCATCGACTCGCTCAAGGCGCGTCCTGAAACCGCTTCCATTCCCATCGTGGTTCTTTCCGGGCGGCCCTCGGGTTCCGACGCGCAGGGCGAGACGCGCGCCACCTTCGTCATCCAGAAAGATATCGATATCGTGCAGCAGCTCGAGAAGGCGCTGGTTGGGGCGCTAGGCAAAGCCTAACGATCATCCCAGCCGCAGCGAAGCTTCAGCAGAAAACTCCGGGTGAGCCACGTTCCCGGCCAGCAGCTTGGGCCAGGCGGCGGCCGCGATCATGGCGGCGTTGTCGGTGGAAAGCGGCCGCGAAGGGAAGCAAACGGGCAGGCCTTCCTCGGCGGCCTCCTGCTCGAAGCGCGCGCGCAATTCGCTGTTGGCGGCCACTCCCCCAGTGACGAACAGCGTCGCCACGTCGTGTTGGCGCGAAGCATCCAAGGTCTTCGACACCAGGTCTTCGACCATGGCTCGCTGGAACGAGGCCACCAGGTCCAGCGTCTGCCGGTCGCACAGGCGCCGGTAGTCCTCCACGGTGGGCGCGGCGATCGCGGCGCTGGCACGCCGGCGCTCTTCAATCCCCTCCTGCATGCCGTGCGTTTCCACGTAGCGCAACACCGCGGTCTTGATGCCGCTGTAGGAGAAATCACAGGCGCTACCGTTGCGCGGCTGATGACGCGCAGCCTTCTTGATCTGTGCCAGGCCGAACTTCACCGCCGTCGCATCGCCCAGCTTGGCCAGCCGGTCGATCACGGGCCCGCCCGGGTAGCCCAGGCCCAGCAGCTTGGCCACTTTGTCGAAGGCTTCGCCGGCGGCGTCGTCACGCGTCTGCCCGATGTTGCGGTATACCCAACCGCCTTCACGCTCTTCGGCCAGGTAGAGATGCGTGTGCCCGCCGGAGACCACCAGCGCCAGCACCGGGAAGCGCACGTCGCGATTGCCTTTCTGCCTCTCTTCCAGCAGCACCGCGTGGATGTGCCCTTCCAGATGGTTCACTGCGATGAGCGGCTTATCCAGGCCCCAAGCCAGCCCCTTGGCATAGGTCACGCCCACCAGCAGCGACCCAGCCAGTCCCGGCCCTTGCGTGACTGCCAGGGCGTCCACGGAAGCGTAGGTTCGGCCGGCTTCTTCCAGCGCCCGTCGCACCACCGGCACGATGCCGCGCAGGTGCTCGCGCGAGGCCAGCTCCGGCACCACGCCGCCATACGGCCCATGCGTGGCCCATTGCGAGAGCACCACATTGGACTCGATATGCTCTCCCGAGCGCACCACCGCCGCCGCCGTCTCGTCGCACGACGTCTCGATGCCCAGGATGTACCCCTCGCGCATACACTTGATATTACTTGCTGTCCGCCAGGGTATGCATCTCGCATCCGGCTCAGCAAACCCAAATGATTCAATGATTAAATGATTCAATGAGTGAATCTCTCCGGTCCGCCGCCACCCACATCGTCCGCACGCTGCGGGACGCCGGCCACCAGGCTTATCTGGTGGGGGGATGCGTGCGCGACCTGGTGCTGGGCCGCGAGCCCGAGGACTTCGACATCTCGACCGACGCCACGCCCGAACAGGTGATGGCGCTTTTCCCGGAAACCTACGAGGTGGGTGCGCGATTCGGCGTGGTTCTGGTGCCGGTGGGAGGGAAGCTACCCATCGAAGTCGCTACCTTCCGTTCCGACGGCCTGTACACCGACGGCCGCCATCCGAATGAGGTCACCTACACCCGCGACCCGCGCGAGGACGTTGCCCGCCGCGACTTCACCATCAACGGCTTGCTGCTCGATCCGCTGGAGAACGACAAGGTGCTCGACTTCGTGGGCGGTCGCGCCGATCTAGCGGCCGGCATCATCCGCGCCATCGGCGAGCCCAGCCGCCGCTTCGCCGAAGACAAGCTGCGCATGCTGCGCGCCGTGCGCTTTGCCGCCCGTTTCGGCTACATCATTGAGCCGCAGACATTCGCAGCTATCGGCCGGCACGCCCGCGAGATCCACAAGGTCAGCCTCGAGCGCGTGCGCGACGAACTCGTAAAGATGCTCACCGAAGGCCGCGCTCGCCGGTCCTTTGAGTTGCTGGACGAATCCGGTCTGCTCATCGAGCTCCTGCCGGAAGTGTCAGCCATGAAGGGCGTGGCGCAGCCGCCGCAGTTCCATCCCGAAGGCGACGTCTGGGTCCATACGCTCATGCTGCTCGAAGGCCTGCAAGCGGGCGGCTCACCCACGCTCGCTCTCGGCGCCCTGCTGCATGACGTGGGCAAGCCGCCCACGTTCCGCGTCGCGCCCGACCGTATTCGCTTCGATGGCCACGCTGAAATAGGAACCAGGATGGCGGAGGAGATCTGCGGGCGTTTCCGTCTCTCCAATGACCAGACCGAACAGGTCTGTGCCCTCGTGGCCAATCACCTGCGCTTCATTGACGTCCCGCGCATGAAGGAGTCCACGCTCAAGCGTTTTCTGCGCCTGCCGCGATTCGACGAGCATCTCGAACTGCATCGCTTGGATTGCCTGGCCAGCCACGGTGACCTCTCGGTCTACGAGCTTGTGAAGCAGAAGCTGGCCTCCACTCCGCCGGAGCAGATTCGCCCCGCGCCCCTGCTCACCGGCGACGATCTGATCGCCGCCGGCTACGCGCCCAGTCCTCGCTTCAAGGAGATCCTTCGCGCCGTAGAAGACGCGCAGCTCGAGGGCACACTCACCGGCAAACCGCAAGCGCTGGAATTTGTGCGCCGCAACTTCCCGCAATAGTCCCAGCTGTCAGGTCGCAGGTCTCAGGCATCCGCCGTCCTGCGCAGGGGAGTGGTAGAATTTCGTCTCTTTGCTGGACTCGCATCTAGTCAGCCTGAGAACTGAGAACTGCACCATGGACCACATCCGCCCGACTCTCGACAAGATCATGACTGACGCCCTGCGCCGCGCTCCGGCTGCCGAGGCGCCCTTGCTGGCATGGTCGGTGGTTGCTGGCGCTACCGTGGCGGAGCGGACTCGTGCCCTCGACTTCCGTGCCGGCGTGCTGCGCATCGAAGTGCCGGACACGACTTGGCGCAGCGAGCTTCTGAGCCTGGCGCCGCGCTACGTCGTCGCCCTCAACCGCGTCTCCGAAGGTGTGGAGAGAATCGAATTTGTTCTGAAATCTTCCCATTAACTGGCCCCTAGCCACGGACCACTAGCCACTGGTTTCATGAAAGTCTCTGAAAAAGACGTCCGCTACGTCGAGGACCTGGCGAACCTCGAGCTCACCGAAGCTGAGCGCGCCCGCATGGTCAAGGACCTGAATTCGGTCCTCGACTACATTGACCGGCTCAACCAGCTCGACACCACCAACGTTGCGCCCATGGCTCAGGTTTCGGACCGCTACGGCGACTCGGCCAAGACCGGCAAAGCGCGCTTCGAACACGCCATGCGCGCGGATGTAGTCGGCAAGTCGCTCGGCCGCGAAGCCGCGCTTGCCAACGCCCCGGAAACCGACGGTGTCTTCTTCAAGGTTCCCAAGGTAATCGAGCGATAGTGCCCAGGGGCAGCCAGGAGCCGAAAGCCAGCAGCCAAGAGCCAAGCGCGTGAATCTCGCCACCCTCACCATCGCCGACGTTCGCTCTGCCATCGCCGAGCGGAAGACCACGGCCACAGCGTTGGCCGAAGCTCACTACGCCCGCATCGCAGAGCAGGACGGCGAGATTCACGCCTACCTCACCCTCTCCAAGGAGCGCGCTTTCGAGCAGGCCGCGCGCATGGACCGCATGGCGGAGAACGGCGACCCACTGCCGCCGCTGGCCGGCGTTCCGGTCGCCATCAAGGACGTAATGGTTACCCGCGGCGTGCGCACTACCGCCGGCTCCAAGATCCTGCAGCACTACTTCCCACCCTACGACTCGACTGCGGTCGCGCGTTTGGAGGCGGCAGGCGCCGTCCTGCTGGGCAAGACCAACTGTGACGAGTTCGCCATGGGCTCCTCGAACGAGAACTCCGCCTACGGCCTGGTGCGCAACCCGCACGACAAGACGCGCGTGCCCGGCGGCTCCTCAGGTGGTTCGGCCGCGGCCGTCGCTGCCGGCATGTGCCTCGGAGCGCTGGGCTCGGATACCGGCGGCTCCATCCGCCAGCCCGCGGCGCTGTGCGGCGTGGTCGGCGTCATGCCCACCTACGGGCGCGTCTCGCGCTACGGCCTGATCGCGTTCGCTTCTTCACTCGACCACGTTGGCCCGCTGGCCCGTACCGTGCGCGACTCCGCCCTGCTGTTGCGCGCCATTGCCGGGCGCGACCCGCTGGACTCCACCTCCGCCGACCAGCCCGTTCCCGATTACGAGGCCGAACTGGAAAAGCCGGTCCGCGGATTGAAGCTCGGCATCGCCAGGGAGTACTTCGGCGAAGGGCTCGATGGAGAAGTGCGCGCCGCGGTCGAAGCTGCCATCCAGAAGCTGGCCGCCGCCGGTTGCGAGGTAGTCGAGGTTTCGCTCCCCCACACCGAGTATGCGATTCCGACCTACTATGTGGTCGCCACCGCTGAGGCGTCTTCCAATCTGGCGCGCTACGACGGCGTGCGCTACGGCTTCCGCGCCAAAGACGGCAAGTCACTTTCGCAAATGTACCGCCGCACTCGCGACCTCGGTTTCGGACCCGAAGTGAAGCGGCGCATCATGCTGGGCACGTATGCGCTCAGCGCGGGTTACTACGACGCCTACTATCTCAAGGCCCAGAAGGTCCGCGCGCTCTTGACCAGAGATTTCGACGACGCGTTCGCGCGCGTCGATGCCATCCTCACCCCCACCACGCCCACTCCTGCCTTCAAGCTGGGTGAAAAAGCCGACGACCCGCTAGCCATGTACCTGGCCGACATCTACACCGTCACCGCGGACCTGGCCGGCATCCCCGGTGTCTCCGTGCCCTGCGGCAAGAGCCGCTCCGGCCTGCCCATCGGTCTCCAGATCCTCACCCGCCACTTTGACGAGGCGACCATGCTTCGGCTGGCGGCAGCAGTGGAAGACGGTAACCGGTAGGTAACCGGTGGTACGTGTCCTGTAGTCACTTGCCGCCTGGCTACCTGCAGGCGCACAATGCGCATCGTAGGAAGGCGAGAGGGGGAGTCATGCGTACACGAATCTTCCGGTTTCTGATGGCGCTAGCCGTGATTCTGACGCTGGCATCGCTGCCGGCTTTGGCCAAGGGGCAGGGCAAGGGCAGTGGCCAAGGTAGCGGCCAGGCGAGCGCCAAGGGCAAGAGTGACAAGGCCAAAACGGACAAGGCTAAGAGCGAGAAGACAGCCCACGAGAAGGGCAAATCCAGCAGCCACCAGGCTTCTGAGCACGAGCCCGGTCCGAACGACCGCCCCAAGGGTTGGGACGAAGGCGGGAAGCAAGGCTGGGGCGACTGCGACGTCCCGCCGGGTCTAGCCAAAGAACGCGGCTGTGATGCCACCGGTCTTTCCACTCGGGAGCGCGCGGAAAAGGCGCGCCGTGAGAAGGAGAAGGCCAAGGCCAAGGACAAATCCGGGGCCACAACCAAATCCAAGACGCAGGCAGCCAGCACTCAGACCAGCAGCACAAAGTCTTCCACCCAGACCTCAGGGAAAAAGACTTCCACCACTACGACGAAGTCCGGGGAACGCACTACCGGTAGTAGGACCGATTCCAAGGCCAAGCCGATGGAGAAGTAACCACGCGGACGGCCAGAAACACGAAGGGCGGGGCGAAAGCCCCGCCTTTGCGCTTCCTGATTCAATCCGCGATTGGTTCGTAATACCTTTCTCCCGCACACGCCCTGCACAGCGCTCTTCCGTCGCGTCTCACTTCCCGCCGGAAATTGATCCCCTCCCCGCACGCCGCACACGCCACCCGCTCCCCCTTGTAGCCCGGGAACTCCTCCGGAGGCAGCTCGACGCGCACCCACTGCACGTCGAACAGGTCTTCATTTCGCATCTCCCGATAGGCCAGCATCTGCTGCTGGTTCTTGCCCTCGATCTCCGGATGCAGGGAGCGGGCCAGCGCCTTGGATGACTCGCGCGCCGCCACACGCACCGCTTTGCCGCTGGAGACATCGACAAACGTCGCGGCCACCTTGCCCCAGTCGCGGAACTTCAGCGCGCGCTTACCCAGCCTGCAGCCGGTCACTACCGCGACGGCGTCGGTCGCGCAGCGATCGATCTCGACGAACGTGACCAGGCGCTTGCGGTCCTTGCCGCGCGGGTCGTCGATTCCCAGCTTCTCCAGTCCCAGCATGGCCATGCGCACGCCCAACACCTGCCCGGCGCACAGATGCCCGTGCGCATGCTCGGCGTCCGCCAGGTATTCCTCCAGCGTCTTCATGGTGTGTCTCGGCAAGCCTACTGCTTCGCGGTGGCCGGCGCAATCGCGCTCGTCATTCGCGCCAGGGGGGGACCGGCAGTTGCGCTCGATGCGGGCACGGGGCTAGAGTGGCACTTCCATGCGCAAGCGAGCTGCACGGCGCCGTCGCGCGCGCATCCTGGTAGTGGACGACGACGCAGTCGCGCGTCTGCACATCAGCCGGGTGCTGGCGGTTCACGACTACGACGTCCGCACGGCCCATGATGTCGCTCAGGCCCGAGACGCCATCGCCGCCGAATCTCCTGATCTCATCCTGTTGGACGTTGTGTTGCCCGGCGGTTCCGGACTCGATTTCTGCCGCGAGCTCAAGGAGAACCCGCACACCCGCCTCATCCCGGTCGTCGTCGTCACCGGCCTGCGGCGCCGCGACGACCGGCTACGCGGCATCCAGGCGGGAACTGACGACTTTTTGCGCAAGCCCGTCGACTCCGACGAGTTGCTGGCCCGTGTCCGCTCCCTGCTGCGCTTGAAGGAATACACCGACGAACTGGAGCACGCCGAAGCGGTGGTCATGTCGCTGGCCCGCGGCGTCGAGGCCCGCGATCCCTACACCGGCGACCACTGCGACCGCCTCTCGCGCATGAGCGCCGCGCTCGGCCACCGCCTCGGACTCGACGAGGATCACATCATCGCGCTGGAGCGCGGCGGCGTTCTGCACGACATCGGCAAGATCATCGTGCCCGATGACATCCTCAGGAAGGGCGACCAGCTCACACCCGAAGAATGGAAGGTCATGCGCCAGCACCCCGTCACCGGCGAGAACATCGTCAAACCGCTCAAATCCATGCGCCTGGTGCTGCCCATCATCCGTCACCACCACGAACACTGGAACGGCTCCGGCTATCCCGACGGCCTGCACGGCGAGGAGATTCCTCTGTTGGCGCGCGTGCTTCAGGTGGTGGATGTCTATGATGCGCTCCGCACCGCCCGCCCGTACAAGCCCGCGCTCTCGGCGTCCCACGCCGAACACACGATGCGCGATGAATCTCGCCACGGTCTTCTCGACCGCCACCTGGTGGACGCCTTCTTCGACATGCTGGAAGACGAAGATGTCGCCTGAGCGGTGGCGTAGCGCGGTTTGCTTCCCAATGATTCAATGAACAAATGATTCCGTGATTCAATCGGGTCCTTTGCTACCATGCCACCGTTCCCTGAGACCCGGGACCTGACGCCTGCGTGCAATACAGCATCATCATTCCCGCCTACAACGAGAGCGAGCGCATCACCGTGACGCTCGACAAGGTCCTGGCCTATCTCGAAGACCAGAAGTGGGACGCTGAGGTGCTGGTGGTCAACGACGGCTCACGCGACCAGACGCCGCAGATCGTGCGCGACTATGCCGCGCGGCATCCTCGCGTCCGCCTGCTGGAGAACCCGGGGAACCGCGGCAAGGGCTACAGCGTGCGTCACGGCATGTTGGAAGCGAAAGGCGACATGCTGCTGTTCAGCGACGCTGACCTGTCGTCGCCTATCCACGAGGCGCCCAAGCTTTTTGATGCCCTGGCCGCCGGCGCCGACGTCGCCATCGGCTCGCGCTGGCTGCAGCGGGAGCTGCAGACCGAGCGCCAGCCTCTCTACCGTCAGTTTTTCGGCCGCGTCTTCAATCTGATGCTGCGCGCGCTTCTGGGCTTACCCTTCAAAGACACGCAGTGTGGCTTCAAGGCATTCACCCACCGCGCCGCCCAGTCTATCTTCCCGCTGCAGCGCATCGAGCGCTGGGGCTTCGATCCGGAGCTCCTGTTCTTGGCGCAGAAGCTGCGCCTCACCGTGCGCGAAGTGCCGGTGGAGTGGGCCCACGATGAGCGCTCCAAGATCCATCCCCTCCGCGACGGCTTTGCCATCTTTCTCGAGATGCTGAAGATTCGCTGGAACAGTCTGACGGGGAAGTACCACAGGTAGCGTTCAGCACTGGGTCATGCAACGCCGGCTTGGCTGATTGCTGAGTGCTGACGGCTGATTGCTTGCCTATCCCGGCACAAAATAGAACGCAATCCCCAGGATCACGTACAGCGCCAGCAACTGCGCGCCCTCGAACCAGTTGCTCTCGCCGTCCGAGGAGATCATCTCCACGATGATCACCGAGAGCGCGATGGCGGCGATCTCGAAGGCGTTGAACACCAGCGACATGGGCTTGCCGATGGCCCAGGAGAGCAGCACCAGCAGCGGGGCGACGAACAGCGCGATCTGTGTGCTCGAGCCCACGGCGATGGTCATGGCCAGGTCCATCTTGTTGCGCATGGCCACCATGACCGCGGTCGAGTGCTCGGCGGCGTTGCCCACGATGGCCACCACGATCACGCCCACGAACAGCTCGGTCATGCCCAGCGCCTGGGTGACTGCGCCGATCTCGTCCACCATCATCTCGCTCATGAAGGCGATGGCCACCGTGGCCAGCACCAGCGAGAGCAGCGCCGACTTCACCGGCGTCTTCGGCTTCTCCTCAGCCTCTTCGCTGGCGATGAACAGCGCCTTGTGCGTCTTCAGCATGAACAGGAAGCTGATGCCGTAGATGGCGATCAGGATGATGCTGGTCCACAGGCTCAGCGTCTTCACGCTCACGTCCTCGTAGGTGAGCGTGCCCGCAACCGAGAGGTCGTAGACCGCGGGCATCACCAGCGCCGCCACGGCCAGGAACAGCATGCTGCTGTTGGCGCCCGCCGCGGTGCGCGAGAACTGTTGCTTCTCCCGCCCGATACCGCCCACCAGGATGGCCAGCCCCAGCACCAGCAGCAGGTTGCCGATGATGGACCCGGAGAGCGACGCCTTCACCACCTCCACGTGTCCCGCGCGCAACGCGAAGAAGGCGATGATGAGTTCGGTGGCGTTGCCCATGGTCCCGTTCAGGATGCCGCCTACCAGCGGCCCGGAGTAGGCGGAGAGCACCTCGGTGGCTTCCCCCAGCACCGCCGCCAGCGGGATGATGGCCACCGCCGCGAGCACGAAGATCACCAGCGGGCTGGCGTGCATCAGGTGCGCGGCGATGGCCGCCGGCAACGCCAGGAGCAGCAGGTTCATCCAGCCGTGATGGGTGCGCAGCGGGAAGCGCTGCCAGAAGGCGGCCAGAGGCCCGCGCGAAGCGGTGGTCATGGCGCGGGATTGTACACCCCGGCAAATGCTCCACTGTGGCCAAAGCGGAGCATCCCCCTGTGGCAGGGCGGCATCGAAGGGGTGTAAGCAACGGGCCGCCGATACGAGACCCGGATGATCCCTCTGGGCGTGTCATAGGGTATCGTCATACAGTGCCACGGCGGCCCGACCCTGACCGGCTGCGCCCTTTGCGCGCGCGCCCCTAGCGAGCCATGAGACTCGTGACTCCAATTCGCACTCTGGCCTTCCTCTCGGCTGTGCTGCTGTCGCTGCCGGCGGCGGCGAAGTCGCCGCTCGAGACCGGGCAGGAGCAGTTCGCCTCCGGCCGCTATCGGGACGCGGTGGCCACTCTGCGTGCCGCGGCGGGAGAGCAGGCCGGCGACGCGCGGGTAGCGTTCTGGTTGGCGCGCAGCCACTACGAGCTGCGTGAGTGGGAGAGCGCCGCCAGGAGCGCCGAGCGCGCCGTGCAGCTTGATCCGCAGAACTCCGAGTATCACCTCTGGCTGGCCCGGGCCTACGGCCGGCAAGCCGAGCACTCGGGTCCGTTCGGCGCCTTCGGCAAGGCGCGCAAAGCGCGCGACACCTGGCAGAAAGCCATCCAGCTCGATCCCGCCAACCTGCCGGCGCGCCGCGATTACATCACCTTCCTGCTGCAGGCGCCCGGAATCATCGGCGGCGGCGACGACAAGGCGCTGGCGCAGATTGAAGAGCTGGCCCGGCGCGATCCGATCGAGGGCCATCTGGCGCGCGCCGAATACTGGCAGGAGCTGAAGAAACCGGAACGGGCGGAAGGCGAATACCGCCAGGCGCTCGAACTCAAGCCCAAGGCCGCTTCGGCGTATTTCGAAGTCGCGGACTTCTATCTCAAGCGCGGCAATGCCGCCGCCATGGAACAGATAGTGGAAGCGGCGGCGCGCGTGAGCAGTCGTGATCCCCGGCTGGCGTTCTATCGCGGCGTGGTGCGCGTGCTGGCCGGCGACCGCCCGGCGGAAGCGGAGCAGTTCCTGAAGTCCTACATCAGCACGGTGCCGCCGCGAGACGACCGTCCCTCGCACGCCGGCGCGCATGAATGGCTGGGACGCCTGTACGAAAAGCTGGGCCGCCGCGACGACGCTGCCCGCGAATACCGCGCCGCCCTCACCCTCCAGCCCAAGCGCAAGAGCGCCAGCGAGGCGCTGAAAGCGCTGCAATAGCCAGGGTCTCGGGTTTCAGGTCTCTGGTCGTCGCGCATCTCTTCCGCGCAGTTACAATCACTCGGCGTCTCCATGCGCACCACTACCTATCTTTCCATCGCGCTCGGCCTGGCGCTGTTCGTGGCGCTCGTGGCCTACTACGGCGTGGGCGACCTGGCGGCCGCAGTCGCGGCTGCGGGCTGGGGACTGCTGTGGGTGGCGGCCTACCGCTCGGTCACGCTGGGAGCGAACACCGTTGCCTGGCGCGTACTTTTCCCTTCCGCCTCGCGGCCGGGATTCATCGGCCTGCTGCGTCTGCGCTGGATCGGCGAATCGGTGAACAGCCTGCTGCCCGTAGGGCAGGTGGGCGGCGACTTCGTGCGCGCCCGCCTCGCGGCCCGGCAGGGAACCAGCGGCGCCGATGCTGGAGCCAGCACCGTAGTGGATTTCACCCTGGGGCTGGTGACTCAGGTTGTGTTTGCGCTGATGGGCGTAGCGCTGCTCTTGCGCGCCGGCGTGGACGGAGAACAGGGACGCACGTTGCTCATCGGCATCCTGGTCGCGACGCTGGCGGTGGCGGCGTTCTACGCCGCGCAACGCTTGGGTCTCTTTCGTGGCATGGCAGGGGTGGTCGGAAAGCTGCTGCCAGGACGTGCATGGCAATCTCTGGCCGGCGATGCCGCCGAACTCGACCGGCGGATCATGGAGCTGTATCACAGCCGGCGGCAGGTGTTTCTTGCCGGCTGCTGGCGGATGATCGGGTGGCTGCTGCACACCGGCGAAACCTGGCTCGCGCTGTACTTTCTCGGTGTTCCTTCGAGCCTGGCGAACGCGCTCGTGCTTGAGAGCCTGGGTGCGGCGGTGCGCAGCGCCGCCTTCGTGGTGCCGGGCGCGCTGGGCGTGCAAGAGGGCGGATTCGTGGTGCTGGGCGGCGCCCTCGGCCTTACGCCCGAGACGGCGCTGGCCCTGGCTCTGGTCAAGCGTGTGCGCGAATTGCTGGTCGGCGGGCCCGGGCTGGCGGCCTGGACGGCGATGGAGGGAGAAGGGCTGGCGAGGCTTATGTCGCGCAAGTCGTAGGGCCAATTCTTTCCATGATGGTGCCGCATGTCTGCGTCCTGTTCTTTCGGCGCAGACGTGGGAAGAGAGGGAACGCCCCTACTCCACCCGGCAGACCATCAACTCCTCGTTCTGGTACGGACACGTGAGCCCGGGGACGCCAGGCTTCTCCAGCAGCACCCAGGAGACGCCGTACTTCCGCTTGAGCGCGCGGAAATCTTCCGCGGTGAATTCGCGCCAGCGTCGCTGGTCTTCGTACTCCTGGCGCCACTCATACGCGAGTTCGGGAAAGAGGCCGACCACGCCGCGGTCTTTGCCGTAGTCGGCCAGCATGCTGCGCTCGGCCAGGGCGCGGAAACCGTGATAATCGGCGCGCGGGCGCTCGAGATACATGGGATCCACCGCGAACAGCGCGTCGCGCGGCGTGTTGTGGCGTATCCAGTCGAAAGCTTCGAGCCACGCGTGGCGCGGCACGCGGCCCGACCACTCGATGTGCGGGCTCTTGCCGTAATAAAAGGAGTAGCCGTAGACCACCGGCGCGGCAATGAGCCCGAAACACAGCGCCCAGCGGAGCGCACTGCGTCCGAGGAAGCGCTCGCCCAGCCACCCGCCGAGCATCAGGAAGAAGATCCAGTAGATGAGGTGAAGCACGCGCATGAACTGGATGGGCACGAAGCGCTCGAACTGCGGCACGGTGGAGACTGCGATGGCGGTTGCGATGCCCAGGCAGCCGGAAAGGAAAAAGGCGCGGCAGACCAGCGCGCGCGCCGCCTCACCCCGCTGCTGCGCCGAGCGCGCGAACAGCCACAACGGGACCATGGGGAAGGCCACGCCCAGCCATTCGTACCACGGCCACTTGAGGGGATAGTGGTGAATGCGCGTAAGCATGACGTCGCGCCAGGCAGGATTGGCCGGCTCCCACGCCGGGAGCTGTGCGAAGAGCGCCGCCCGCAACGGCATCCGCACCTGCAAGACGACGAGCACGCCGATGTGCATCACGCCGAAAAACGCCATCTGGGGATGGAGGACTCCGGCGAAGGCCAGCCACGCCAGCGCGCGCGGCTTGCGGTCGAGCACCGCAGTGACGGCGAACAGGATGGCGGCGGTGGCCAGGCCACGCGGGTGCAGGTAGCGGTCCTGCATGGGGACCAGCGTTCCGGTAGCGTGCAGCGGAAGCACGGCGCAGATCATGGTGACCGCCGCCCAATGCGCGACGCTGCTTGAGAAGCAGCGGCGCGCCAAGGCCAGGCAGGCGGCGAGCGAAAGGTAGGTGGTCGCGAGATACAGCGCGAACATCGTCCACTCGAGTGAGAAACCAAAACTGTGCGTGAACCAGGCGGCCATCTCGTCAAAGAGCGTGAGCCGGGTCTGGGAGAGGAAGAAGATGGCGTCGAAAGGGTAGAGGCCCGGATCGAGGTTCTTCTTGATGGCGGGCAGGTAGATGACCTGGTCGTCTACGCCAAGGTGATATCCGTGCAGGGCCAGCGCCGCCGCGGTCAGCGCGAGCAGCAGGAGCGCGTCGCGGAGGGCACGGTTCATCGAGCGAGCAATCTATCCGGCGGAAGAAGATGCGTCAACGTCTGGTAGAGTAGGGGCCGCATCACCGGCGCGGTGGTCGGGATTCCTTCCTGCGCTCGCAATGGCGAGAGTTCTCGGAGGTTCAGGCGATGGGGGAGCGAAAGGGAAGCATTCTGCTGACGGGCGGCGCGGGCTTTGTCGGCTCGCACCTCGCGGAGGCTTTGCTGCGCGCCGACTTTCCGCTCAACATCGTGGACCACCTCGACCCTTTCTATCCGACGGAATGGAAGCAGGCGAACCTGGAGGACCTGAAGAAAGCGGGGAAGTTCCAGCTTCACGTCGCGGACATCGTCGACTACGACAGCGTGCGCGAGGCGTTCGCCGCCATGCCGCCCGAGGTCGTGATCCACCTGGCGGCACGCGCCGGCGTGCGGCCCTCCATCGAGCAGCCACGCCTCTACGAGCAAATCAACATCGTCGGTACCCTGAACGTCTTGGAACTGTGCCGGGAGTTCAAAGTGCAGCGGCTGATCTTCGGGTCGTCGAGTTCGGTGTACGGCCTGGCGCCGGCTCCGTTCTCCGAGGAGCAACTCGACCTCCGTCCCGTCTCGCCCTATGCGGCCACCAAGCTCGCCGGTGAGATCATGTGCGCCACCTGGTCGCGCCTGTACCAAATGGCTGTGGTGGTGCTGCGCTTCTTCACCGTGTATGGGCCGCGTCAACGGCCGGACCTGGCGATTCACAAGTTCACCGGAATGATCGAGCGCGGCGCGCCCATCCCTTTCTACGGCGACGGCTCGACCGGCCGCGACTACACCTACGTGGACGACACGGTAGCCGGCATCCTGCGCGCCCTGAGCTATGTGTCCCGGCGGGAGCCGGACGGAGGATTCTGTGAGATCTTCAACCTCGGTAACTCAAAGCCGGTGAAGCTGTCGGAGCTGGTCGAAGCGATGGAAGAAGCGACCGGCCGAAAAGCCACCCGCGACCTGTTGCCGGCGCAGCCCGGTGACGTGCCGCTCACCTGGGCCGATATTTCCAAGGCGGAGCGGGTGCTGGGCTACAAACCCGCCATTTCCCTCGAGGACGGATTGCGGCGGTTCGTCCATTGGTATCGCAGTGTGAACCCGGAGCGGAGGGCGTAGGAGCAAAGCAAAGGGAAAATGCAGGGCGTCGCGTGCGTTCAATCCCGGTCCATATTGAAGCGCGCGTTCTGATCCGCCAGCAGGCCGATGGACCAGATCACCAATCCACTCACGACCCCCATCACCGCGGTATCGGTAATGTTCCATTGCGTCAGGTCGTAAACCAGATAGGCGACGCCGGCGAAAAAGGGCACGAATCCCAGCGGCAGAAAGACGCGCAGCGGATTGAAGAGCGTGATCATGCGCAGGATCTGCACCAGGAACTGGAAGGCGTGCGCGGGCCGGATCTTGGATTTCCCGATGCGCTTCTCGTACTCGATCGGCGTGAACTCCACCGCGTAGCCATTGCACAGGAGCGCCAGCGTGATCGAGGTCGTGAACGAAAAGCCCGTGGGTAGAAAGTGTCGAAAGCGCTCGATCAGGGAGCGGCGGATCACGCGCAGGCCCGAGTTCAAGTCGGGAATGGGCTGCTCGGCCAGGTACTCGGCGGTGCGCCGCAGGAACCACTTGGCGGGTTGACGAAGCAAAGGGATGTGAACCTTATCGCCGGTGCGCGCGCCCACCACCATGTCCCGGTGCGGGGTGAGCTCCAGCAAGCGCGGGATGAAGCGCGGCGGATACGTGCCGTCGGCGTCGGTAATGAGGACCCAGGGGTAACGCGCGGCCAAGACACCGGACTTGATGGCGGCCCCGTAGCCCCGGTTGCGCGGCAGCCGGATCACCTGCGCCCCGGTGGACTCAGCGCGCGCGGCAGTCTCATCGGTGGAACCGTCGTCCACCACGATGATCTCGTATTGCCAGCCGGTCTGGCGGAGGGCGGCTTCCACCATCTCCACCTCGCGCACGATCGCTTCCTGCTCATTGAAGGCCGGGATGACGACGGTGACCTCGCCGGCTTGGGTCCCGGTGGCGGGCGCCGCTTCGGTAGCGGGGCTGACTGCCGTCTGCATCAGTCTCTGTAAGGTACCGTTATCGGGCCGCGGGAGGCAAACGCAGCGACGCATACGTATGCATCCAATCCAGCAGACCCGGCGGATGGCTCTGCTATGCTCTTTCTAGGATCGAAGAATGTTCACGCCTGAGATCTGGCAAGTGTCGCTGGATGCGCTGCGCGCCAACAAGTTCCGCGCCTTCCTCACCATGCTGGGGGTGATGATCGGCAGCGCCTGCATCGTGCTGGTGGTCACGGTGGGGCTCACCGGGAAGCGCTACATCATGGCGCAGATCGAGGGTGTGGGGACGAACATCGTGTACGCCAAGCTGGTGCGCGCCGGACCCCAGGGCATCACGCCGCTGGTCGACGAAATCTCGGTGACCGACATGCAGGCGACCCGCAGTCTGCCGCGCGTCAACGAAGTTGCCGGCACGCGCTCCATGATGACCACGGTGGTGATGGAGGGCATCGAGCGCCCGGTCAGCATGGTGGGCGTGACCGAAGGCTTCCAGAGTATCCGCAACCTCATCGTAGTGCGCGGACGCTTCCTCGACGCCGACGACATGCTGATGCGCAACAAGGTCTGCGTCCTCACCGAGGAACTGGCGGACCTGGCCTTTCCCTCGCAGGATCCTATCGGCAAAGTGCTGCGGGTGGGCGAGCTGCGGTTCACTGTGGTGGGCGTGTTCCGCGAGCGCGTTTCCACCTTCGGGCAGTCGGAGATCCAGCGCGAGACGCTGATCATCCCCTTTCCGCTGCTCAAGTATTACAGCGGCACCGACTACCTGTCGGTACTCTACGCGCAGGCCTCGACCCCGGAGGATGTCGCGTTGGTCACTCAGGGAGTTGCGGAGGTGCTGAAGCGCCGCCATCGCCCGGAGGCGGTCTACCAGGTGCTGAACCTGCGCTCCCTGCTGGAGGCGGCGGGCAACATTTCGCTGGCTCTCTCGATCGTGCTGCTGGTGGTGGGACTGATCGCACTGACCATCAGCGGCATCGGCATCATGAACATCATGCTGGTGACCGTGACCGAGCGCACGAAGGAGATCGGACTGCGCATGTCGATCGGCGCCCACCGCCGCCAGATCCTCTACCAGTTCCTGCTGGAGGCCCTGATCATCAGCAGCACCGGGGCGGTTGCCGGGATCGCCGTTGCGGTAAGCCTGCCCGTCCTGGCGCAGCCCTTTCTCCCGCGCCAACTGAGCGTGCCCATCTCCTGGGTGTCCGTCGTGCTCGCCTTCGTGGTGACCTGCCTGACCGGCATCCTGTTCGGATACCTGCCCGCAAGCCGCGCCGCCAAACTGCAACCCAGCGAATCGTTGCGCTACGAGTGAGCCGCGAAGCCGGCCAGCGCCCGGCACACTTCTTCCGGCCGCGTGTGGTCCACGCGCGGGTGATAGGGCACCCACTGAAAGCGCTGGTAGAACATCTTGCCTTCATGCGGCGGGCGTGAGTAATCGTAGGTGGCGAGGGGACGGAACACCTCGCGCTCGGTGCGCACGTAGTCGAGGTTGCCCTGCTCGGATTCGTAAAGCGCCAGGAGAGCGCGCTTGCGCTGCTGCTCGGCGGCATCGAGCGCCAAGACCTGTTCTTCGCCCGTGGGCGCGAGGAATTCCTGGCTGTGAACTTCAGCGCCGAAAAAGTTGTACTCGCTGAACTCCCAGACCGGCACGCGATCGCGCAGCCGGCTGGCCAGGAAGTTGGCAACGTCGTGATCCTGGTGGCCGCCTTCGTAAGCCGGAGTCCACAGCATGTCGGCGTGCACTTCGGCGAGCAGGGTGCGGAGAAGCTCCAGGGTAGCCGGTGCGTGATCTTTCAGACGGCGCGTGGGAACGTCGCGAAAGCATACGGGATCGAGGCCCAGCAGTTCGGCGGCGCGGCGGGCCTCGCCCAATCGCCGTTCCACGCGCTGGTGATGCGTGCCCCGCTGCCACGGCCACAGGACTTCGGCAGCCGGCACGCCGGTGGTGAGAAACGCTCCGAAGACGCTGGCGCCCGCGCGCTGCGCGCGGCCGATGGCGGCACAACAGCCGACGACTTCGTCGTCCGGATGCGGAATCAGAAGGAGGATGCGCTGGCCAAACATCGCGCTCAGCTCCACACCCCGCGCTCGCACGCCACGCGCTGCCACACGGGAACGAGGTCCTGGACCAGCACCTCGCGCCAGGAGGGGCGCTCGTTTTCGATCCAGCGGCGGGCTTCCGCGGCGATCGCGGTGCGCCGCGCGGGATCCGACCAGAGGGACTGGATGGCTTCCGCCCACACGGCGCGGTCGTCCTGGGCGATGACCAGGCCGTCGCGTCCAGTTTCCTTCACGAATTGGGACGAGCCGCCCTGGCGCGCGACCATCACGGGAAGCCCGGCGGCTTTGGCCTCCAGCACCACGTTGGGAGAGATTTCGATGCGCGAGGGAAACACGAAGAGGTCGGAACTGGCGTAAATCCACGCCAGATCCTCCTGCGGGATGTTACCCGGCAGGGTCACGTGGGCGCCGAGGATCTGCCGGATCTCGTCTTGGGCGCGGCCTTCACCGGCGAACACGACGTGGGCCGGGACGCCGCGATCCACCAGCAGACGGGCGGCTTGCGCCAGCGTGAGAACGCTCTTGACCTCGTCCACCCGGCCGACGCAGAGCAGCACCAGACAATCTTCGGGAATGCCGAACTGTGTGCTCAGCCGGCCGCGGTCGCGACGTTCAGGATGAAAGCGCTGCTTATCGATGCCGCGGCGGAGCGTGGAGACGCGTCCCGGCAGCTCGCGTTGCAGCAGGCTGAGGTCTTCGCCCTGCGAAGCCAGGCTCCAGTCGCAATGCTGGAGATAGCGCCGCAACTGGCGTTGCATGCGCCCGCCTATACGTTCGTGCCAGCGCCAGCGGTCCACGACCAGACCGCTCAGCGTCGCGCCGAAAAGTTTGCGGAAGACCATGGCCGCTTGCTCCCGAGCGTAGGACGGGGTATCGGTGTGGAGCGAGCAGACCAGCGGACGCCCGCTGCGGCGGGCATGCGAAAGCGCGGACTTGGCGAGGGTGAAGAACGCGTCGGTCGCGTGAACGACGTGATGGCTCGCCAACGTGCGATGAAAACCCGGCCGGAACGGCGCCAGGTCGGTGTGATCCACCACGTCTTTCAGGAAGCGCAGCCGATCCGTGCCCATCAGCGGCCGCAGCAGGACATAGCGGGCGTTCTCACCCAGGGCGACGTTGCCGGGCTTCTCGGCAAGAAAGTAGACGGTGAGATCGAGGCCTTTGAGCCCGAGCGCCGCCTCCGCCAGGCGCTCCCAGCACTTCACGTGTCCGCCGGCAGCGGGATAGCGGAACAGGTCTACCAGCACGCCGACCGAGAGCCGCGCGGTCGGCGATGGGGCCGCAGGCGTGCGGGCGGCGGCGCCGGAAGCATCGGACTGGAGCGCCGTCGCCATGGGCTTAGCTGCTACTCCACGTACAGCACCAGTTGCATGCCCAGCGTGACCATGAGCAGCGGCACGGCGTAGCGTCCCAGCCACGCCAGGCTGCCACCCTTCCAATCGGAGACGATCTTCGCCACCGAGAGCGTCACCGCCACAATGCCCATCCAGATGTGCTGCGTGTGGATGACGTCCACGTGGTGTTTGCCGCGATGGAACAACAGCAACATGCCGGCCGTCAGCATGATGCCGTTCAGGATGTGCTTCCATGCCGGATGGGTCAGCTTGCCGGTGCGCCGGAACAGTTCAATCAGGCCGAGGGCAATCACCATCACCGAGATGGTCTTGTGCTCCCAGGCGGTAGCATGCCGCGCCCAACGCTGCAGGTCAAAAGGAAAGAGTTGCGGATTGTCGCTGTACAGGAAGACGTAGGTACCCAGTACAAGCAGCGGCATCGGCCACAGGTACTTCACCCCGCGGAACTTCTGCAGAGCGGTGTTCTCGAGGTAGGCGAAGCTGCCCAGCAGGATCACCAGCACGCCCGCCAAACGGTGGTTGAACAGCGAAACCGGATCGGCCGCAGGCGCCGCTGCCGGCATGGTGTGGCCACTGTGCATGTCATGGGCTTGAAGGATTACTGCAGCCAGAAAAACGAGCCAGTGCATCAGTCAGCTTCCTCACGCAAGAGATTTCGGACTGCGGATCGGCCACGCTCACGACCGCTTCATTATAGAAGATGGAGTCCGCCGGTCGTGGAAGGGGTTTTGCAGCCGGTGCTCGACGGGCTACTCTGTCAGGCAATGTTCGAAAGCATTCGCAAGACGATCCGGCAGATCCCGCGCGGCAAGGTGGCGACCTATGGCCAGGTGGCGCGTGCCGCCGGCCATCCCGGCGCGGCGCGGCAGGTGGTGTGGGCTCTTCACGTTTCCCGGGGGTTGCCGTGGCATCGCGTCGTGGGCGCCGGCGGCCGCATCCTGCTCGCAGGCGAATCGGGGTTCGAGCAGCGCCTGCGCCTGGAGAACGAGGGCGTAGCCTTCTCCGGCGGCCGCATCCGCATGGACCTCCATCAGCATGAGTGGAAGCGAAGAAGCCGACGGCAAAAGCGTCCTTCGGGCCGATCGCGCTCGTGACGGACGAGAGTGGCCTATTCGCGTCGTAGTTCGATGGCGATCTGGGGCTTCCCCAGCCCGGGACAAGGCAGTTGCCGGATAATGCGCACGGTTCCGTTCTGGTCCTCGAAAATGAAGCCCTGTTCGGTCGCGCCCCGGAACTCTCCCCAATCGCGGGGAACGGCAACCGAGCAGCGGGCGGCATTACTCTGCGCCTGAACTGTTTGATTCATCCCCGAGCCAAGCTCCAATCCGGCGAGCGCGACCAGGGTAAGCAGCAAGAGAAGCCTCCAGTTCTGCATTCTCCCTCCTTCAATTCTTCAAGATGTTTTCGTCACCGTCTCCAGCTGCGCGTGACTAGGGGACTATAGCGGCTGCCAAGGGCCAGCCCCTGGATTCTCCCGGCCACCATCGGTCTGAGGCGGAAGCTGGACCCTGCGATTGGGGAAGCGGAGCCCGAGGCCGGTAGTCGGAGTTCCTGATCAGAACCTGGACCTTCTTCTCGGGATAATCAAGCGTCACAGCAGACTGGCAGGTGGGTCCGTTCGGTATGTCTTGAAAGTCCAGAACGACGTAGACCGGCTTTTCCTGGAGGGGTGTCTGAATCTCCACGCGGTGCATCATCATGGTTTGCCTGTCGACCCACAGCTTCATGGTGTCGCCGGCCTGCACGGCGTTCTGCCCGGAAATCTGAATGGTGCCCGCGTGGGCGCCCTGGCCCAGACTGAACTGCGCTTTGGTTACGAACGCTTCCATCCGATCGGGTGGAATGTGTGCGTAAGACGTCACCAGCTTCACCATGTCGTGCATCAGCTCGGCGAACTCTTCCTTCTTCTTCTGGACTACCTTCCGCCGCAGCGGCCCGCCTCGAGCCTGCCGCTCACCTTGCGGGCTTTCCTCCAGCAGAGTCTTCTGCTGCTGGCCGCCGGCGTCGAACCGTACCTGTTCCACCCTGACTTTCTTGGTCTCGCCCTTGAGCCTCAGTTCGGTACGTGACCTCCACATGTATTGGCGAAGGGTCGCCGCATTGCGCTTCTGTGCCTCGGTGAACCTTCGCTTGATGTCAGGCTGCGGTTCCTGAGGTCCTCCGGAAAGCTCCGCTTGCTGTGCCCAAGACGGCCCCACCACAACCGCGACCAACAGGCACACTCGGGGAAATAGCCTCGCATTCATCCAGATTCCTCCTTGCGCGCCAAGCGACGGGCTGCCGGAAACGGTTGCGGATCCTGGTGGGCCCGCCAGGATTCGAACCTGGGACCAAGGGATTATGAGTCCCCTGCTCTGACCGCTGAGCTACGGGCCCGAACGTCCTCAATCTAGCACGGAAGACATGCTACCGCGGCGCAGCGAACCGCAAAACCCGCGCCCACCGGGCTCCGCATCGTGTACACTCTCGCACCTTGCCTCTGGTCGAAGGTTGCGTTCCGGCCGGGAACGGGTGAAGCGTGTGGCTCGTCGTCAAACGCTTGTGGCTGGGCCTGGCGCTGATTCTTCTGGCGTCGGCGGGACTGTTATTTTCCGGCGCCGGTCCCCGCCAGTCGGGTTCGGCGCGCAAGTGGAACATCCACGTCATTCAATACAACGACGTGTTGGACTCGAACGAGACGAAAGAAGGCGCCCTGGCGGGCTTGCGCGAGTCCGGTTTAGTTGAAGGCCGGGATTACGAGCTGCATTTCTCCAATGCCCAGGGCGACATGGCGACCGTCAGCGCCCTGGTGGATTCGGCCGTCACCCAGAATGCCGACCTGTTGCTTACGTTTTCCACGCCAACCCTGCAGGCCGCCATTCGGCGCGGCAAGGGCACGCCGGTAGTCTTCGCCTACGTGGCCAGCGGGATCGCCGCCGGAGCCGGCACCAGCCATACCGACCACCTGCCCTTCGTCACCGGCGTCGACATCTCCGTGGGATACCCGCAGATGATGGCGCTGGTGAAGGAATACTTTCCCCGGGTACGCCGGCTGGGGACGTTGCACGTTCCAGCAGAAACCAACATGGTCTATTTTCTTGAGCAGTTTCAAGAAGCGGCCAGTAAGGCGGGCATGGAGATCGAGGTGGTTCCCGTGAGCACGGCCACCGACGTCCCCGATGCCGCGCAAGCCTTGGTGGGAAAGCGGATCGACGCCGTCATGCAGATGCCCGGCAACCTTGTGGCCTCCGCCTTTGGAAGCATCGCCCGGGCCGCGACGCAAGCTCACCTGCCGGTGTTCGCTTTCCAGAAGGCACAGGTGGAGCAGGGCGCCATGGTGGCCATCACGCGTGAATATTTCGACAGTGGCCGCCTCGCCGGCGCTCAGGCTGCCCGCGTGATCCGCGGCGAGAGTCCGGCCCGGATCCCGATGGAAAACTTTTCCAGCACCTACCTGGTGGTGAATCCGGAGGCCGCCCGCGCCGCCGGTATCACCTTGCCGCACGCTTTGTTGCGTCGGGCGGAGCAGGAGGCCGGAGCGCACCGTGGAAATCACTAAGCTCCCGCGCGCCCAGGTGCTGGAACTCCGCGTGCGCGGCCGCCTGGATTCCTACTGGTCGCAGTTCTTCTCGGAGGCGTTGAAGGAGATCGTGCAGCAGGGTGCGCACCATCTGCGCCTCGACCTGGCCGACGTCACGTATCTCAGCTCGGCCGGCATCGGCGTACTGGTCGAGTACTACAAAAAGCTGGTGGCCATTCAGGGATCGTTCGTCATCATCGCCGCTTCCGAGCGCGTGCGCAGCATCCTTCAATTGGTGGGCCTGGAGCCCATCCTGCTGGCGGCGACCGAGGCGAGCACCACCGACACCATGAAGGCGGCGCAGCCTCCCGGACGCGCCCTGACCAGCCCCAGCGCCGCTCACGAAGTGTTCGATTGCGAGCCGGAGGGCGCGCTGGCCTGTCGCGTGATCGGCGATCCGGCTTTGTTGGCGGGTTCGCGCTACCGCCACCAGCACTGCCGTGCCCTGTCGTTTCCGGAAACCGCCTTTGCCTTGGGCTTGGGAGCCTTCGGCGCAGGCTTTGATGACTGTCGCTCGCGCTTCGGGGAGTTCCTCGCGGTTGCCGGCTCCGCCGCCTACCAGCCGGGCGACGGCACCAGCGTTCCCGACTACATGGTGGCCACCAACGCGCTGGTGCCCGAGATCGAGACGCTCTATGGCCTGGCCTGCGAAGGCGCATTCCGTTTCCTGCTGCGCTTCGAGGCCAACCGGGATGCGGGCGCGGTACGACTGAGCGAGCTGGCGGAAACCTGCCTGAACGTGGCTGAGTCCGGGACCGTCGGGATGGTCATGGTGGCCGAGGTGGGAGGCCTGGCGGGTGCGGCCCTGCGCCGCTCGCCTGCGCTTGCGGGCGGTGCTCCGGATCCGTTCGCGCATCCAGCCATCCGGGAATGGATCTCGTTCTCACCGGAGCGTGTGCATGCGCGCTCGGTGTGCGTGGCAGCGGGCGTAGTGACGCGCGTGCCGGCCGGAGCGCTGGCGCCGATGCTTCGGCCGCTGCGCAAGACGCTGCCGCTCACCGGGCACTTTCATGCCGCCGCGTTCTCCTACCGCCCGCTGGCACGGGGCCGCGTGGACCTCAAGCCCTCGGTCGCGGCTCTCTTCGAGAACGAGACGCTGCGCGGGGTCCTCCACTTGCTGGAGGACGATCGTCCTATCGTCGGGGTGGGTGAAAGCGAGTTGGTGCGTGGCGCCTGCTGGGTCAGTCCCATCACCACGACTACGGCGGAAGGCGGCGCGGCATGAACCTGCTGCTGGGCGCCTGGACCATCGGCCTGATTCTTTCGCTGCTGGCGCTGGGTGTTTACATCAGCTTCCGCGTCTTCCATTTTCCCGACATCACCGCCGACGGCTCCATCACCTTCGGGGCTTCGATCGCCGCGGTCCTCATCGTGCAGGGTCGCGATCCCTTCCTGGCCAGTGCGGCAGCCTGCCTGGGAGGAGCGTTGGCGGGCGCCACCACCGGCGTGCTGCATGCCAAGTTCGGCGTGCACAAGCTGCTCTCCGGGATCCTGGTGATGACGGCCCTCTATTCCGTGAACCTGCACGTGCTGAGCAAGGCCAATGTTCCGCTGCTGGATGCCACGACGGTCATCACCGTCGCCGAGCGGGCCGGCGCGCGCCTGTTCGGCGAAGCAGCCAGCTTCCAGGTGGCGGGTTGGACGGTGGGTCTCTACGACGCGGCCTCGCTCGCGTTCGCGTTACTGGCGACGATGCTGGTCGCCGGGGCTATGTACGCGTTCTTCTGCACCAACCTGGGCACCGCCATGCGCGCCACCGGCGACAACGACCAGATGATCCGCGCCCTCGGCGTGAGCGTGGAGAACATGACCATCCTGGGCCTGGCCATCTCCAACGCTTTGATCGGGCTCTCCGGCGCGCTGCTGGCGCAATACCAGGGCTTCGCCGATGTACAGATGGGCATCGGGATGGTGGTGTGGGGTCTGGCCAGCGTCATCATCGGCCAGGCCTTGGTGGGCGAACTCTACCTTGGGCTGACCATCGTCGGCGCCATCATGGGATCGGTACTGTTCCGCCTGCTGGTGGCCATTGCGCTGCGCTGGGGACTGGATCCCAACGACCTCAAGCTGGTGACCGCGCTGTTCGTCTTCGGGGCCCTGGTGCTCCCGAAGCTGCTGGCGCGCACACGCAGAAAGGCGGCGCAACCCAACCATGCTTGAACTGGATTCGGTGACGCGCGTCTTTCACGAGGGCACGCCCAACCGCCTGGTGGCGCTCGATCGCGTGAGCCTCCAGGTGGAGAGCAGCGCCTTCGTGGTCATTATCGGGGGCAACGGCTCGGGGAAGTCCACCTTGCTGAACGCCATCGCCGGGAGTTTTCCCGTAGATACCGGTTCTATCCGCTTGGCGGGCAGCGACGTCACCCGCTGGCCCGAGCACCGGCGAGCCTTCATGATCGGCCGCGTGTTCCAGAATCCTTTCTCCGGCACGGCGCCCAATCTGACCGTGGCGGAAAATCTGGCGCTGGCAGCGCGCCGCGGCCTCTCCCGCGGGTTGGGGTGGGGACTCACTCGCCGCGTCCGCGAAGAATTGCGGGCGCGAATCGCCGCGCTGCGCCTGGGCCTCGAGGACCGCCTGGAGAACCCCATCGGCACCCTCTCCGGCGGCCAGCGCCAGGCCCTCACCCTGGTCATGGCCACCTGGCTCAAGCCCCAGCTCCTGCTGCTCGACGAGCACACCGCCGCGCTCGATCCCCGCAGCGCCGACCAGGTCATCCGTCTGACGGAAGAGATCGTCGCACGCGAGCGGCTTACCACGCTCATGGTCACGCACTCCATGCATCAGGCCGCCAGCCTGGGTACACGCCTGCTCATGATGTACCGCGGACGCATCCTGCACGACTACCGCGGCGCGGAGAAGCGACGCCTCCGCCCGGAGGACCTGCTGGACCGCTTCGAAGACCTCCGCCGCAGCGAGCTGCTGGACGAAACCGCGGCCGAGATGCTGCGACGCATGTACGTCTAGGACTAGAATCTTCCCGTCCCAACATCACGGGACGTTGAAGGCGCGGAACTCTCCATGAGCGAAATCACACGGCGACATTTTCTCGCGCTGGCGACGGCAATGGGGGCGTCGCTGGCCTGGTGTGGTCCGGCGGCGGCACGCTCGCGCGTTAAGTGGCGGGAACAACGGGAGCGTTTTGTCGAGGGCGTCGCCTCAGGAGATCCGCAGCCGGACAGCGTCGTCCTTTGGACACGCTACTCGGTCGGCTCAAAAGGCGCCGCGACCTCCGCTCACCTCACGCTCGAGGTCGCCGAGGACGCAGAGTTCACGCGGGTTGTGGCAACCACGGAGACCGCCGCCAGGGCGGAAGCGGACTGGACCTGTCGCGTGCTGGTCGGCGGCCTGCGGCCGGGACGGGTGTACTGGTACCGCTTCACCGATGCCGACGGTGCCGGCAGCCGCATCGGCCGCACCATCACCGCGCCGGCCGATGACGATCCGCGGCCGGTGCGCTTTGCCTTTGTGAGCTGCCAGAACGTTAACCAGGCAGCGCAGAACGCCTATCGCCGCATGATCTTCGAGGACGAACGCGCTCCCGAGAGCGAGCGGCTCGGCTTTGTGCTGCACCTCGGCGACTTCATCTACGAAATGGTTTGGTATCCGGAAGACCGGCCGCAGGGCATGTACGACCGCCGCTTGCGCGACATTGTGCGTTACCCGCAGGGCGAGAAGATCGCGGACTTCCACATTCCCGTTTCGCTCGACGACTATCGCGCCGTATACCGCGCCTATCTGGCCGATCCGGACCTGCAGGATGCCCGCGCCCGCTGGCCGTTCGTGCCCATGTGGGACAACCATGAATTCTCCTGGCTGGGCTGGCAGAGCTTCCAGAAGTTCGAAGGCAAGACGCGCCCGGAACAGACCCGCAAGGTGGCGGCGAACCAGGCCTGGTTCGAGTATCAGCCGGCGCGCGTCCGCCAGCCGGCAGGCCTGGTGCTGGACCGGTTCACGCAGCCGAAGGTGAGCGTTGCCCCGATCACTCGCTTCGACGAGAACGGCCTCGGCGACGAGCCGAACAACCTGGCAGCGCTGCGCAGCCTCACGGCTTATCGCGCCCTGCGCTGGGGACGGCACCTCGACCTGCTGATCACGGATCAGCACAGCTATCGCTCCGTGGAGCCGACCGGCGAACCTGAAGCGCAGGCGCTCTCCAACCCCGATTTTCCCGAGATGTTCCCGCAGGAGGCCATGGAGATACTCGACGCCGGGCGCACGTACAACGGCGGCAAGCCTCCCGCGACCATCCGTTTCGGCGACGCTGAGATCCCGAACTTCCGGCGCGACCAGCCGCCGCAGACCATCCTCGGCGCCGAGCAGAAGAAATGGTTTTTGGACCGGCTGCGCAGCTCCAAGGCAACGTGGAAGGTGTGGGGCAACTCGCTCGGCACCCTGGACTGGCGCGTCGATCCGCAGAACCTGCCGCCCGAAAACGGCAAACGCTGGCCGGGCGCGGGCTACGCCGGACTCGGCGGCGGCGATCATAGCGCCGCCTACGTCGAGCGCGGCGACATCTATGACCTGGTCCGCGATGCCGGCATCGCAGGCTTTGCCGTCGTCGCCGCCGACCGCCACAGCTTCTGGGCCGGCCTCGCGGCCAAGGCGCTGCCGCCGAAAGCGTTCGAGCCGGTTGGTGTCGCCTTCATCACCGCTTCAATTTCCGCCCCAGGCCTGGTCGAAGCATTCGAGCACCGCTTTCCCAAGAAGCATCCGCTGCGCGCACTCTTTCTTGCGGACCTGCCGGGCGAGGCCAAGCCGCATCCCACGGTGAACCTGCTGCTGCATCACGGGGTGCGCTCCTGTTTGGAGTACCAGCGGACTGGCGACCCGGCGCGGGCGCGCGGCCTCTCGAACCCGGACCTTTCGCCGCACCTCGCGTTCATTGATATGAGCGCCCATGGCTATGCAACGGTGCGCCTGAGCGACGATGCCATCGAGTGCGAGTTCGTATGCATCCCGCGCCCGCTGGAGCGCGCTCCCGGCTCCGACGGAGGACCGATCCGCTATCGTGTTTCCCACCGTGCCAGGCTCTGGAAGCCCGGCGAACGCCCCCGGCTGGAACAACGGATTCTCGAGGGGGATCCCGGCTTGGCGATTTAGGCCATCACCCGCAGCGCTGCCGGCAACACATCCAGCGCCTGGCACTCGAGTGTGAGCGATTCGCCGTCTACCATCACGTCCACCGGCCCCTCAAGCTGGAATTCGATGCGACGCGCCGCCGTGCGCTCGGCCAGCGGATGCCGCATGTGCGTGCCGTCATAGAGCGTGTGCAGATTGCGCATCAGGCCGAGGCGCCCGATCGGCCCCCAGCGCACGTATTCGATCAGGCCGTCGTCGGTCGCCGCTTGCGGCGCAATCATCATCTTCCCACCGGTGAACTTGCTGTTGTTGAAGCTGAGAAACAGACAGCGGCGGCGGTCGAGCTCGCCTAGGCCATCTACGCGCAGCGGAAATGCGCGACGATCGAGCCGCGCCAGGCAGGTGAGCACGCCCAGCAGATACCCCAGCTCGCCCAGCCCCTTGAGCTTGCGGTTCACCAGCGCGGCTACATCGGCGGCGAACCCCATGCTCAGCAGGTTGATGTAGCAGAGCGTGCCTTTGGCGTGCGTGAGACGCAGCACGTCGCAGGTTCGCTCACGGCCGGCCAGCAAGGATTCGCGGGCGTATTCGACCCCGCGGTCGGTAAAGTCGCGCAGGAAAGAGTTCCCCGTGCCCAGCGGCAAAAAGGCGAGTGTCGGTTTTTCGTCGCCCGCCGCGGCTTCCGGGAAAAGTCCGTTCACGATCTCGTACGACGTGCCGTCGCCGCCCACGGCCAGGAAGCGCCGGTAGCCCTCGCGCCAGGCCGCGCGTGTGACTTCGGTGGCCTCGCCGCGCTCGCGCGTCTGCCGGACTTCGAGGTCGACTCCGGCGCCGCGCAAGCGTTCCAGTTCCGGGCCGGCCAGCTTGCCGCAGCATCCACCGCCCGCAGCCGGATTCACCAAGGCGAGCAGCGGACGGCTCACAGCGGCTTCACCGCCGCGCGTTGGACCTCCACCCGCACCTGCTCCGCCAGTTCGTGGCGCTTGATCTTCATGGATGCCGTCCGCGGAAAGTCGCGGAACCAGAGCACGTATCCGCCCACGCGCTTGAAGTCCAGCAGGCGCCGGTTGCGCGCTTCCAGGTCCTGGCGCACGGCGTCGGTCCACTGTGTGCCGGAGTCAGGATGGATCACCATCACCAGCAGGTCGCCGGTCAATTCGTGGTGCGGCCAGAGATAGTTCGACGCGAAGACGCAGAACTCCTGTACTCGCAGGCCCTCGAAGACGTTCTCGATGTCCTCGGGGTAGATGTTCTTGCCCCCCTCGGTGATGATTACGTTCTTCTTGCGGCCGAAGAGTTGCAGATGCCCGGAGCCATCGAGCTTGCCGAGATCGCCGGTCATCAGCCACCCGTCAACGAACGTTTCCGCGGTGAGTTCCGGATCGTCGAGATAATGGGACATCACCGTCTTGCTGCGTACCGCCACTTCGCCGATGCCCTCCGCGTCGGGATCGACAATGCGCACTTCCATGCCCGGCAGCGGCCGGCCCACCGTATCCGGGCGGAAGGGCTTGAAGTCGTTGAGCGTGATCGCCGTCCCCGCCTCCGTCAGCCCGTAGCCGTTGCCCACCAGAATGCCCAGGTCGTAGAAGAACTGCAGCGTGGCCGGTTCGGTGAATGCGCCGCCTACGAACAGCGCCCGCAGTTCGCCTCCGAACGCCCGGTGTACTTGTTGGAGCAGCAGGCGGCTCAGCTTCAGGTGGGGACGCCGGATGGTGGCCAGGCGATTGAGCGCGACCATGGCATTGAGCAAGCGGCGCTTGAACGGCGGCAACTCCGCAAAGCGCTGGCGCAATCCCTTTTCCAGGTTCTTGAGCACCAGCGGCACCAGGCTCATGTAGGTGATCTTGTAGCGCGGGAAGGCGTCGCGCACGTACTCCGGCCGCAGCGTGCGCAGGTGGACGACACAGGCGCCGCAGGTGAACGGCCCGATGAATCCCACCATGAAGTCGATGGCGTGGTTGGTGGGCAGGATGCTGAGGTAGCGCACGCCGGGCCAGAACGGATAGAGCGCGGTCAGCGACATGCACTGCTCGAGATAGTTCTCGTGCGTGAGCACGCAGCCTTTGGGCCTGCCCCCGGTGCCCGAGGAATAGACGATGCACGCCCAGTCGCCGCGCTCGCGCATCACGAAGGTGGGTTCGCCTTCGCTGCGCGCATCCTCCCAGCGTTTGGCCCCGGCCAGATCGGCGCCCGGCGGCGCTTCGGTCACCAGCACGGTGCCGGCCCGCAGCTCGCGGATTCCTTCCTCCTGCTGCATCGCGCGCCACAAGTGGTACTCCACCACCAGCAGGCTCGCCCGGGAGTGCGCCAGCAGCGCCAGTTGCTCCCGCGGCGTCAGCTTGTAGTCCAGGGGCACCAGCACGCCGCCACGGACGAAGATGGCGTAGGCCGAGATCAACCACTTGGACTGGTTGGTCATGCAGATGGCGGCGCGATCGCCCGGGCCGAAGCCGGAGTCCTCGAGAAACCGCGCCAGCGGCAGCGCCGATTCCCGGAAGTCGCGGTAGGTCAGGCGTTCCTTCTCGCGCTCCCGGTCGCTCTCGATCAGGCACACCTCATCGGACCAGCGCTCCAGCGCATCGCGCAGCGCCGCCCCCAGGCACGAGTAATTCCTAAGATCGAGCATGCGAGGAGTATTGAATCATTGAATCAATGAATCAGTGAATCATTTTGGGGTGTCACTGATTCAATGACTCAATCCCTCAATGATTCAATCTGTCAGAGTCTTGCCTGGATGCGATCGGCCAGGGTGCGGAAGTCCGTCACGCCCTGCACTTCGTAGTCCGGGAGTTCGACCTGGAAGTGATGCTCCAGGCGGGTCAGCAGTTCGAGCGCCTGCAAGCTGTCGATGCCAAGCTTCTGGAAGAAGTCGTCGTCGGGGGAGAGCCGTTCGCGCGGCACTTTGAAGTGCGTGGCCGCCAGGCCGAGGATCTCTTCGAGGGTCTGTTCTCGGGTACGCATGAGAAAGTGCATCTATTCTAGCGCGCCCTGACCTCACTGGGTCTCGGGCGGCGCTAGAACCATCAGGTCCAGGGCAACCTTCCACGGCCCTTTGGGCTCGCGGCGCCACACCCGCAGGTAGTAGCCCGTGTGCAGGGGCACGTTCGCTTCCGCGGATTGAAACTGGCTCTTGCCGTAGGTGTAGGCCAGGTCGCCGGAGCCGGAGACATCGCCGGCGATCGGTTCCCAGCTCAGCGCTCCCGGCTTCTGCTTCAGTTCCTTGCGGACGGCGTCGCGGCCGGCGACCAGTTGCTGGCGCATGCGGAGGAAAAGGACGTCGCTGGCGGCATAGGCGTCGTAAGCCTCCTCCGCATTCTTTCCGGCCGCGGCTGCGAAGGCCCGCTCCGTCTCCAGCAATGCCGCTCGTTCCGCGGCGATGTTGGCGTTGGCCGTCCCTGCCTTGACGCCGTTGCCCGGGCGAAATCTCAGGACCTCCGGATGCTCGGGCTTGGCGTGCGGCGCGCCGTGGTCGATGACGGCCTTCCATGTGCCGTCCGCTTGCTTCTTCCACACGGTGACGAAGTGGCCGTTGCCGATCTGCGGGTTTTCACCCGCGCTGCGGAACTCGTACGGTCCGGTGGTGAACCCCATGTCGCCGGCGCGTGAGACCTCGGCGTATGACGGTTCCCAACTCAGGTGTCCAGGGTTGGGCGGCCGCTCCGAAAGCCACTTCTTCCCCGGCACCGGGTCGGGCCGGAAAAGCACACCGTCATCGGCCAGGTTGGCCAGGAACGCCGGGCGGATGCCCTTCTCCACCGACGTGCGGGAAAAGTTGCGCTCGGTTTCGATCAGGGACTTCAGGATCGGACCAGGCTCTTCAGCTGCCTGGGCCGGCGCTGTCACTCCGAACACGGCAAACGCAAGGGCGAGTCGGGCAATGGATCGCATGGGGCAATTTCCTCCTCAGGAACAATCGCAGCAACGAACTGCGTTGCCTCCCCCTGCGTTCCTCACGGCAGGTACGGGTGCGCATCCGTGCTTTCGACGAACTTCTTCAAACCCGCTGCGACCGCGGGCCGGCGAAACAGCTCACAGAAAATGTCGATCTCCTGCTTCAGCTCTTCGTACGGAACCGGCTTGATGAACTTCTTGGCAGCGCCGGCGGTCCCGCGGTCGAACTTGCAGACCTGGGCTGCCGTGGCCCGCGCCACGCGCAGCGCCTCACCCTCCGCGGCGAGCTGGCTCACCAGGCCCACCGCTTGTGCCCGCGCCGCGTTGATGCTGCGTCCGGTAAGAAGCAGGTCGCGCACCACCGCGTTGCCCAAATCGCGCTTCAGGCGTGGCACGCCGCCGAAGCCCGGGATCAGCCCCAGCCGCAGCTCCGGGAAACAGAAGCGGGCCATCTTGTCGGCGACGATCAGGTCGCAGGCCAGCGCCAGCTCGAACCCGCCGCCGAAGCACACGCCGTGCACCGCGGCGATGGTGGTCACCGGCGACGAGTCGAGCGTGTTCATCACCTTGTGGATACGCTCCAGGAAACCGCGCAAGTGCCGGGACCGTTCCGGCTCCTTCACTTCCTGTGCGCGATGGTACAGTTCGCGCAGGTCCGCTCCGGCGGAGAAGCCGCACTTGCGCTTGCTGTGGATGATCAGCGCGGCCGCGCCGTCACCCAGTTTCTTGAGCTCCGAGGTGAAATGCTCCAGGTCGGCGAGCGTTTCCGAGCCGATCTCGTTGCAGGGCTCGCGGTCCAGCGCCAGTTCCACCACGCCGTCGCGCGCTTCCCAGGAAAGCGTCTTGGCCTTGTGCTTGCTCATGCCTCTTTCTGATACATCGCTTCGATCTCACCCGCGTAACGCGTTGCGATCGCGTCGCGCTTCAGCTTGCCGTTCGCCGTCAGCAGGCCGCTCTCGATGGTGAACGCCTCGGCGACTACCGTGAAACGCCGCACCTGCTTGTAGTGTGGCAAGCCGGCGTTCAATTGCTCGATCGCCTGCTCGGCCTGCGATCGCTCCAACGTGCCGGTCACCAGCGCCGCTATGTAGCTGCGTCCATTCCCCACCAGCACCACTTGCTGCGCGCCCGGAATCTTGCGCTGCAATTCTTCCTCGATGGGCTCGGGCGCAATGTTGTGCCCCGAGGCCGGGATGATCAGGTTCTTGATCCGCCCGATGATACGCCAGTTACCGCTCGCGTTCGTTTCTCCCTGGTCGCCGGTGTAGAACCAGCCGTCGCGCAGCACCTTCGCCGTCTCGGCCGGGCGGTTCCAGTAGCCAGGGAAAATGTTCGGGCCGCGTACCAGGATCTCATCGTGCTCGCCCAGCTTCATCTCGATGCCGGGAATCGCCGGGCCCGCCCACCCGGGTTCGACGTGCTTGGGATCGTCCAGCGTGCAAATGGCTGTGGTTTCGGTAAGCCCGTACACTTGCAGCACCGGGATGCCGAGCATCATGAAGAAGAGCTGCGTCTCGACCGCCAGCGGCGCCGACCCGCAGATCAGCGCCTTCAGGTTGGGGCCGATCTTCTTGCGAATCGCGCCAAACACCGCTGTGTTGGCCAGCGCCAGCCACAGGCCGTCCAAGCCCGCAGACTTGCCCTCGTACTGCCGCATCCAGGCAGCGCGCCCGTGCTCGAACAGCTTCTGCGCAATCCCCCCGCGCTTCGCTACCTGCTCTTCGATTCCTTTACGCACGCGCTCCAGCAGCGCCGGCACATTCAGAAAATAGTCAGGCGCGGCCAGCTTCATCTCGTCCGCGAGCCTGGTGAGATCCGTCGAGAGCGTCAGCACACTGTGGCGTGATAGCGCGGTCAGCATCAGGATCCAGGAGCCGGCAAAGCAGAACGGCAGGTAGTGGAAAATGCGGTCGGGCTCGGTGTGCGGCCCCATCAGCTGATCCAGCCGCTCGCCGGTGCAGGGCAGCATGTGGTTCAGGTTCGCGGTGTTCAAGATCACGCCCTTGGGCTCGCCCGAGGTGCCCGAGGTATAGATGATGGTCACGGCATCGGCGTCGTTTCGTGGCAAAGGCGCATCGTCGGCGATGGGCGCAGCGGTGAAGACTTCATCGAAGAGGCATTGCCGCGGAGCTTCCGGCCACTCGCGCGCAACGGCATCGCGCAGCGCCGCGTCGCC
>DATIGQ010000074.1 GCA_035454605.1 Terriglobales bacterium | reverse complement strand
TTTCTCTTCGTTCGTGTCGGCTTGAGCGGCGCTGACATGGGCGCCTGTGCGCTATTGCCGCGAATCATCGGTCAGGGACGCGCCGCCGAGCTGCTATACACCGGACGCTTCATGAGCAGCGAAGAAGCCGAGCGTTGGGGTTTCTATAACCGGGTCGTCGCGCCCGAGCGTCTGGGCGCCGAGGCAATTGCGATGGCCACGAATCTCGCTGAGGGGCCCTCCTTCGCGCATGCGACGACCAAACGCTGCCTCGATAACGAGTGCAACCTGACCCTTTCCGACGCCATCGAGGCGGAGGCGCAGGCCCAGGCTGCGTGCATGCAGACTGAGGACTTTGCCCGGGGATATCGGGCATTTCTCGCCAGACAGACGCCACGCTTCGAGGGTAACTGATGTCCGATACGACTTACCTCGATTGGCCCTTTTTCTCGGACGCACACCGCGCGCTGGCCCGCAAGTTCGACGACTGGGCGGTGAGCCACTTCAGATCCAGCGTGCAGGAAGAGGATAGCTACAGCGCCTGCCGAAACCTGGTGAGGCTTCTAGGAAAGAGCGGCTGGCTCGCTTACATCGTTCCGGAAGCATTCGGTGGCGCTCACCCCCGTCTGGACTTGCGATCGGTTTGCCTTATCCGAGAGAAGCTTGCACACGAATCAGGGCTGGCGGAGTTCGCCTTTGCGATGCAGGGGTTGGGAAGCTCGCCGATTACTCTTCATGGGTCGGATGCGCTGCAAGGTCGTTATCTCCCAGGTGTCTGCCGGGGAGAAACCATCCCTGCGTTTGCTATTTCTGAGGAAGGTGCCGGGTCTGATGTGCGCGCCATGCGGGCTACCGCACAACGGCGTGGCAGCGAATACGTCGTGAACGGACAAAAGACCTGGATCTCGAACGCCGGCCTGGCGGATTTCTATGTCGTATTCTGCAGGTTCCCCGAGCAAGGAGAGAACGCTTTCTTGGCACTGGTTGTCGAGGCCGACAATCCGGGCCTAGAAGTGGTCGGACGCATCGAGACGATTGCGCCCCATCCCCTGGGAACGATCGCTTTCGCAGATTGCCGCGTTCCTTCGACCGCCTTGCTCGGAGACGAAGGCAAAGGCCTGAACGTTGCATTCTCCACGCTAGATATATTCCGCACCACGGTGGCAGCAGCAGCGTTGGGTTACGCGCGCCGCGCCTTGGAAGAGACGGTATCGCATGTCAGGAGCCGATCAGTCTTTGGGCAAATGCTTGCAGATCAACAGCTTACGAAGGCACGAGTTGCCGAGATGGAGCAGGACATCGATTGCAGCGCATTGCTGGTTTACCGTTCCGCTTGGAACCACGACCGGGGAGGGAGACGGAACACGCGCGAGTCCGCGCTTGCCAAACTGTTCGCCACTGAGTGCGCGCAGACTGTGATCGACGGTGCCGTCCAGCTGTTCGGGGCGCGCGGAGTAGTCGCAGGCTCTCGGGTGGAAGCGCTCTATCGGGAAATCCGCGCGCTGCGAATCTACGAGGGCACCAGCGAAATCCAGAAGCTGATTATTGCGGAGCAGGTTCTGAAGCGGGCCGCTCAGCAGATGGAGGTGACTCATGGCTAGAAGTGTCGCGCCTGCTACTTCGCTGTCGACATCGGTGCGGGTGGGTCATACCGCGCATCTCGACACGTTCTGCCGTGATCATCTTCCGCCGCCCGAGTTGTGGCCGGACATGGATTGGTCTTTCTACCCTCAACTTGCCACGCGCCATCAGCTCAATTGCGCCGCCGAATTGCTGGATGATTGCGTCAAATCGGGCGATGGGGAAAGGACTGTTTTCCGTTGCGGCCGAGGAGACTGGACCTACCGACGACTCCTGGAGAGTTCAAATCGCCTAGCCAATGTTCTGCAGCACGACCTCGGCCTGCTACCCGGCAATCGCGTACTACTGCGCGGCCCAAACAGTCCCATGCTGGCGGCCTGCTGGTTCGCGGTGCTCAAGCTGGGCGGTGTAGCAGTGTGCACAATGCCGATGCTTCGTGCCCGCGAACTGCGTCAGATCATAAACAAGGCCGAAGTGAATCTCTGCCTGACCGAAGCATCGCTGGCGGCCGAATGCGATGACGCCATCGAAGACCTTCATCGATGCAGGGTTGTGAGCTTCAGCCCAGATGGTTCGGGAGAACTGGAATCCATGGCGGCGCGGAAAAGCGACGCGTTTGCGACTTACCAGACCCTTGCAACGGATGTGGCCATCATAGCCTTCACTTCTGGAACGACGGGCGAAGCCAAGGGCACGATGCACTTCCATCGGGATCTGATGGTCGTCGCGGACTGCTTCCCCGCTTGCGCTCTAAAACCAGACCCCGACGATGTCTTCACCGGATCGCCCTCAGTAGCATTCACTTACGGCCTGGGAGGCTTGCTGCTGTTCCCCATGCGCTACCATGCATCGGCCGTGTTGCTGGACCGAAGCTCTCCCTCATCCCTACTCGAGGGTATCCAGAAGTTCCGTGCGTCGATATGCTTTACCTCCCCGACCGCCTATCGAGCGATGTTGCGTGAACTCGGACAATACAACATCGCCAGTTTGCGAAAATGCGTCTCCGCTGCAGAGACTCTTCCCGCGACTACTTTCGAGGCATGGCGCCAGAAGACAGGATTGAACATCATCGACGGCATTGGATCCACCGAGTTGTTGCACATCTTTATCAGTGCTCCCGAGGATCAGATCCGCCCCGGGTCGACCGGCAAGGTGTTGAAGGGCTATGAAGCGTGTGTCCTGGACGAGAACGGCCAAGAAGTGCCACCCGGCGTGATTGGCCGGCTGGCAGTTCGCGGTCCAACTGGTTGCCGGTATCTCGACGACATCGAGAATCAGCGACGGTACGTGCGGAACGGGTGGAACATCACCGGGGACGCTTTTCGCCGCGACGAAAACGGCTATTTCTGGTACCAGTCCCGCTTGGACGACCTGATTATCTCGTCCGGCTATAACATCTCGGGTGCGGAAATTGAGAACGTCCTGCTGGACCATCCCAAGGTAAACGAATGCGCAGTGGTCGGCGTGCTGGACACGGCGAGAGGTTCCGTCGTGAAGGCCTTTGTGGTGCTTCAGGACGGCGTTGTGCCGAACGATTCCGTGGTTAAAGAGTTGCAGGAATTTGTGAAGTCTCAAATCGCCCCGTATAAGTATCCACGAGCGATCAAGTTCATGAAGGCCCTGCCTCGAACACCAACTGGGAAACTGCAGCGCTTCAAGCTGCGTGAGGAGAGCTGATGAGTCGCGTACGCGAAAACCGCACAATGGAATCAATCCTGCCGGGAGGTTGGCCTCGACCTAGGGGGTATTCTCAGGGTGTGGTCGCGTACGGGAAGCTCATCTTCGTCGCTGGCCAACTGGGATGGAATCCGCTTACGGAACAATTTGACGCGTTGGATCTGATCAGACAGGTGCGGCAGGCGCTTGAGAACATCGTTAGCATCCTCAGGCAAGCGGATGCTGGGCCCCACCATTTGGTGCGAATGACATGGTTCATTACCGATCGTGAGGCATACAACAGCTCCCTTCAGCAGATTGGCCAGATTTACACCGAGGTGATCGGGAGGCATTATCCGGCGATGTCCGTGGTTGTTGTCCAAGACTTGATTGAAAACGGTGCGATGATCGAGATTGAGGCAACAGCGGTTGTTCCTGAATGAAGCACGCCTGCCGGTAGCTCCGGAAGGGACGAGAGTGCCTGCGGATTTTGAGGTAGTCTCGCAGAAACCTCGTCGAGGGTGCATTAAGGGTGCAATCGTTTGTCCGGCTAATTCTTTTCAGCGACCTAGGGCTCGTCCCTGTCCGCACAACTCGCTGAATGCTTTGTTTTCGGCGAAGGAATCGGTTCCGGTATTCGGCTTCAAGGCGAGGGTTCCGCTCAAGGACGGCCGGTTCGATCGCACCGAAGTGGACATGAAGCTGGGCGGGCTGCTGGTCGAATCCAAGCTCACCGAGACCGATTTTCAGCAGAAGCGAAGGGCGGTGGTCCAGGGCTACAGGGACTTTTCGAGGGTCTTTGATCGGCGAGGCCTTCCTAGGGCGGGAGGCGATTACCTGTCCTACCAGCTGATCCGGAACGTCCTGGCGGCCTATGCGAGCGGGTGTTCGTTCTGCGTGATGGCCGATGCCCGCCGGCCGGACCTGATCGAAGCGTGGCATACGGTCATGCGGGCCGTCCGACCGGTCGATCTCAGAATAAGGTGCAAGGTGCTGAGCTGGCAGGAGCTCTGTGAAGTGCTGCCACGTCAGGTCAGGAAGTTTCTCGCGCAAAAGTACGCCATTACGGCGCCCTAGTGCCATCTTTGCAGGATCCTCACTGCTTGGTGAGGCTCACGTTCCCGAAGTCCCCGTCGCAAGCTCCGTTGAAGGCCTCATAGGTGCCGGGTTCGGTGTGCGACGCGTTCAGACAAAGAGTTTCGGGTTGATCTTGAGATTGTGTTCGCGGCAATAGGTCAGATAGTGGTCGATGAACCAGAAGACGTCCAGCGTCTCCAGCAGGTTGTCATGCTCGTCATAGAACTCGAGCGAGCCGTTGAGCCAGAAGAATGTTTTCATGCCGTTGGGGTCGTCGGAGACCAACGTATGGATGACACCGGGGCTCTCCTGAACGTAACTGCCGGGCCGCGCCACCCAGTCGTATTCCAGATAGCGCCAGCTCCCTTCGAGGGTGCAGGCGAACACCGGGCCGCGATGGCGATGCCGTCCGAGCATTCCGCCCTCGGTGACCCAGAGGATGTTCGCGAACGAATTGTGCCTCACGTCGAACGCGAGATGGCGGATGAAGACATTGGGCCGGAATGGCACGTAGGGAGATTCGTCCTCGCCCGCTCCGATGTGGACGTCTGGGCGTCCGTACTCCCGATAGACGGCTTCGAGACTGCTGCGCGTTTCGATGGCCATCGTTCCCCCAGCCAGCCTGCACTCGCGTGCCTGGAGCACCACGGTCCTTCTGAGCGGCGCGGATTCTACCATAACGGCTGCGCGCCATTCGGCGCGACTACGCGGCCGGAGTCACCGGCTGGCGCTGCGATAGCGCGCGCGATGCCGCGTTCCCCACGCGCACATCAATCTCAACACCGGCTTCAACGTTTCCCCATGCTTCGTAAGCGAGTATTCGACGCGCGGAGGCACCTGGGCGTAGACCTTGCGGCGAATGATGCCGTCACGCTCGAGCTCCCGCAGTTTCTGGGTCAGCATCTTCTTGGTCAGGTGCGGAATCAAGCGGCAGAGTTCGCCGAAGCGCCGGGTGCGTCCCTCCAAGTAGAACAGGATCAAGGGCTTCCATTTTCCGCCGAGGATGTCTGCCGTCAGGCGCACCGGGCAATCAAGGTCGTCCATCGTAGTCTCCTTACGGATACCAGGTTACATCAGGGTGCCTACTACCAACCTGGAAACCATGGGAGGAGAATTGACTGGGCGGGCTCGGGTGCGCGCTCCCATGGTGCAGCCGCGTCGCCCGGCCTGGAGGGAAGCGATGCCTGACAAAAGACCCGTGATTCTGTACGGCGCCAGCGGTTTTTCCGGACGCCTGGCGGCGGAGTTCCTGCGCGAATACAACGTTCCGTTCATGGCCGCCGGCCGCAACGGCGCCAAGATCAAGGAGGTGATGAGCCGCGTCCCGGGCATCGAGACCGCGAACTACGAAATCGTTGAGGTTGGCGGTTCGGTGAAGGCGCTGGCCAAACTGTTCACTGGCGCCAAGGTCGTCTGCAACACGGTGGGCCCGTGCCTCTATTATGGCGCGGATGTCATCGGAGCTGCATGGCAGGCGGGGTGTCATTACCTGGACATCAGCGCAGAGCAGGCGTGGTTGCGGCAAGTAGCGGAGAAGTGGGGAGAGAAGTTCGCCGCCAAGGGACTGGTGGCCGCGCCGGGAACGGCATTCATGTCCGCGGTGAGCGATGCGGCCGTCCATTGGTGTCTTGAGGAAGCTGGAGCGATTGACACACTCGAGATCCTCACCATGTTCAAGGGCATCCCCACGTTCGGCTCCACGCAGACGATCTTCGCCGTCATCCCGACGGACGCGTACTACCTAGAGCAGAATCAATACCGGCCCTGGCCGCGGGCAATGCCGCATGAAGTGGTGGTCCCCGGTTCGATCACCACGCGATTGGCGCTGCCGTGGGGCGGCTTCCCGCATCCGGTCTGGTACAAGGATCATCCGCGGATCGCGAACGTGCGCTGCCTGGGCGGATTGCTCGACCGGCAGATCATGCAGACCGTAGCCGCGACGGAGAGACATTTCGAGCAGGAGATACGGCCGTTGCCCAAGAAAGAGCAGGAACGCAAGCTGGCTGAGATGGCCAGTTCCGTGCAGGGCGGCACGCCGCCACCGGAGAACACTCGCGAACAGCGTACGGTGGACATCGTGGTGGGGCGCGGCACGACGGATTTCGTGCAGTGCGTCGTCCTCGGGACTTGCGCCTATCGGACGACCGGCTTGTTGCAGGCCTATGCGGCGCACCACCTGATCCATGCCGCTCCCCGGAGAGTCGGGTTCGCGTCGCCGGCGGCGGCATTCGGACATCGCGAACTGCTGAAGGCTCTGGAGGGCTACGGCCTCTCGAAGGCGAGACTTTGCGGCTGAGAAGAACAGCTGCGTATGCGAGCCATCGACTATTTCGACAAGAGCGCTGACGCGAAACCGGATCGCGCCGCCATCCGCGATGGGGATATCCGCTATTCCTATCGGGAGACGCAGGCCGCGAGTGAGAAGATCGCCCGCGCCATGTGGGTGAGCGGCGTGCGTGGGGAAGAGCGCGTCGCCATCTATTCCATCAACGACGCGCGCGTTTTGCTTTGCATGCTGGGCCTGATGCGGGCCGGCGGCGCCTGGGTGCCGCTCAACTTCCGCAGCGCGGTGGAAGCCAACGTCGAGTACCTGAACTATTCGGAAACCCGCTGGCTCTTCTATCACAGCCGTTTCCGAGAAAGTGTCGCGGACCTGAAGGCACGAGTGCCGTCGCTCCATCACCTAGTCTGCATCGATGCCGAGGATGGCCATGCTCCGTCGCTGGAATCCTTCATGAAGCTGGGAGTGGACGCCGAACCCATCGATTGGGCAGATGCGCGCGGCAACATCGATCGCTTGGTCGGCCTGGTTCCGACCGGAGGCACCACCGGACCGGCGAGAGGGGTGCGCGTGACCAGCTTGTCCTGGGGAACCATGACGGAAATGGGTTCGCATTACTGGCGTGGCGAGGGTGGCGACGCGGTCTGCCTCAGCACCGCGCCGCTTTCGCACGCCGCCGGTGTGGTGGCGTTCGTCATGCTCGCCATCGGAGCCACGAACGTCGTGCTGCCGGGATTCGACGCTCTCGAAGTGCTGCGGGGAATCGAGCGCCACCGTGTGACTCATCTGTTCCTGCCGCCCACCGCGCTCTACGCGCTGCTGGCCCATCCCGAAATCGGCAACTTCGACTATTCGAGCCTGCGCGTGTTCCTGCTGGCTGGCTCGTCGGTCTCACCGGACAAGTTCAAGCGAGCGGTTGAGATTTTCGGGCCCTGCATGTGCCAATGCTACGGGCAGACCGAAGCACCCATGCTGCTGACCTGGCTGGATGCGAAGACCGTTGCCGCGGCGGCCGCCGGAGACCATCCTGAACGCCTGCGCAGTTGCGGCAAACCGACCTATGCGGTGCGGCTCGCAGTAATGGACGATGAAGGCCGGATCCTGCCGCCCAATCAACCGGGAGAGGTGGTGGCGCGTGGGCCGCTGGTCACGCCGGGCTATCACAATATGCCGGAGGCGACCTCGGAAGTACGGGCGCACGGCTGGCACCACACGGGAGACATCGGCTACCGGGACGAGGAGGGCTATTTCTACATCGTTGATAGAAAGAAGGACATGATCATCTCCGGCGGCTTCAACGTGTTCTGTGCGGAGGTGGAAGCAGGCATCATGGCGCTGCCGCAGGTGCTGGAATGTGCGGTGATCGGCGTGCCCGATGACAAGTGGGGCGAAGCGGTCAAAGCCATCATCGTGCTAAAAGAAGGAGCATCGCTGACGGAGGAGTCGGTAATCGCCCACTGCAAGGCCAAACTCGGCGGCGTGAAGGCACCCAAGTCCGTAGAATTCCGGCCGGAGATACCGAAGACGCCGGCCGGCAAGACGGACCGCAAGGTGCTGCGCAAGGATTTCTGGGCGGGACAGGAGCGGGGCGTCCACTGATCCCGATCAAGACGCCGTCCTTCTTGCGACACAAGATCCTGCACATTCATCTGACCAACGTATACCGTTCACGCCACCGCCGGGAGTGATTGTTGCTGCGCAATCGGCGTGGTAACCTACCGCCCGCACGGGCTGCGCGACCCTCCTCCCTCCGATGCAGGCGGACGAATACCTCAATCCGGAAATCGAAACCCTGCCGCCCGAACCGCTGCGGGCGCTGCAGGAGGACAAGCTCGGCAGGCAACTCGACTATCTGTTCGCCCGCTCTCCCTTCTACCGGGAAAAGTTCGGCGCGGCCGGCATCTGCCGCGAGCACTTCAGTTCCCTCGCTGATCTGGTCCACTTTCCGTTCACGACCAAAGAAGAACTGCGCCAGAGCCAAGCTGCCAGTCCACCGCTTGGCAGGCACATGGCGGCGGAGATGAAGGACATCATTCGCATCCACTCTTCCACCGGCACCACCGGCCAGCCGAGCTTTGTCGGGGTGACCCGGCGGGACGCCGAGATGTGGACGCGCGTCACCGCCCGTTCCTTCTATACGCAAGGTATCCGGTCTTCGGACATCGTGATTCATGCTGCCAGCCTGACCATGTTCGTGGGCGGCCTGCCGGCCAAGGACGCGCTCGAGCGCATCGGGGCAACATTCGTTCCCGTCGGCGCCGGCGCCTCGGAGAAGCTGGTACTGGTCGCACGGGCGCTTCACGCCAACGCTTTGCATTGCACACCGTCCTACGCCATGTATCTGGCGGACTACGTGCGCCGTGAAGCTCGAATGGACCCGCGTGAACTGGGTCTGGAGAAGATCGTCTGCGGCGCGGAACCCGGCGCCGGCATTCCCTCGGTGCGCACCAAAATGCAGGAACAGTGGGGAGCGCGCGTCACCGAAGGGTTGGGGAATGCCGATATGGCCCCCATCCTTTTCGGCGAATGTGGTCATCAGTCGGGCATGCATTTCTGCGGCCAGGAGTATGTTTTGGCTGAGATTATCGATCCCGAGAGCGGGGAAGTGCTGCCCATCGAAAGCGGCGTCTCCGGCGAGCTCGTTTACACCAGCCTGGAGCGGGAGTGCGTCCCCCTGCTGCGGTTTCGTACCCGGGACCGAGTCACCATCCTGGGGACTTCCTGTGCGTGCGGGCGTTCGAGCTTTAAGCTAAGATGCGTCGGTCGCACCGACGACATGCTGATCGTCCTGGGTGTGAATGTGTTCCCGTCCGCCGTCAAGGACCTAGTGGCAGGCTTCTATCCTAGGACGACTGGAGAAATACAGATTGAGCTAGAGGCGCCCGGGCCGGCGGTGAAGCCTCCCCTCCGCGTGGTCGCGGAGTACGGCAGTGCTGCCCTGGATCTGCCTGCGCTGCAGCACGAGGTGGAGAAGAAGATCAAGGCGGTGCTGAATGTCTCCGCCTCCGTGCGGCCGGTGCCCGAGGGCACGCTGCCCCGGTTCGAGATGAAGGGACAGTTAGTCAAGAAGCTGTATGAGAGCAGGACGGAGGCCTAGGGACCGTACGTCGTTCACCGAACATCGGGGCTGGGTCCCTGGTTCAATTGCAGGGAGGGGTTATGGGCGACCAGTATCCACGCTTCAAGGCTGCAGCCGTGATGGCGTCACCGATCTTTCTGGATCGGGAAGCAACGACGGAGAAGGCGTGCAAGTTGATTGCCGAAGCCGCGGGCCAGGGCGCCCGGCTGATCGTCTTCCCCGAGGCTTTTGTTCCCGGATATCCGTATTGGATCTGGTTGATGACGCCTACGCGTGGCGCGCCGCACTTTGTGAAGCTGTTCAAGAATTCGGTGGAACTGGACAGTCCCACCACGAAGCAGCTCGGCCAGGCGGCCCGGGCCGCCAACGTGCACGTGGTCATCGGCATTGAGGAGAAACCGCTTTCCGAAGCAAAGCCAAGTGTTCTGAAGCCTTCACTGGCGGAAACTCCTGCGGAGAAGATCAAGCCAGTTGCATGAGGGCGGAACGCCGCCGGGAGCCAAAGTAACTCGTAAGGGGACCAAACGAAGTGGCCAACTTGCCCACCAGGCCCGAACCCATCGAAGTGGATTTCGCGCGATCTGCCGTCATAGTGGTGGATATGCAGAACGCATTCGCCAGTCGCGGTGGCCTGCTGGATCTGGCCGGAGTGGACATTGCTGGTGCGCCGCGGGTCGTCCATACCATTGGCGCTGTTTTGGACTCGGCCCGAGCAGCAGGCATCCCGGTCGTTTACCTGCAGATGGGCTACAAACCGGACCTGAGCAATAGTGGCGGCCCCAACTCCCCCAACTGGCATAAGGAGCTGGCTCTGCGTCTGATGGATCGGCAGGCCCAGCTCAAAGGCAAGCTGCTCACAGAAGGCACCTGGGACTTCGCGATTGTGGAAGAACTGGCCCCGCACCCCGTGGACCTGGTGGTCGTGAAGACGCGGTATAGCGGCTTTGCCGGCACGTCTCTGGACTCGCAGCTGCGCACGCGCGGTGTCCGACACGTGTTCCTCTGCGGCATCACCACCAACGTTTGCGTCGAATCCACCCTGCGTGACGCCTATTTCCTGGACTACTGGCCCATCCTTGTGACCGACGGTGCTATGCCCGCCGGGCCGGCCGCGGCGCACGAGGCCACGCTCTTCAACGTTGAGAATTTCTTCGGTTGGACCTTGCGGTCGGAGGAGTTCCTAGCTGCGGTCCGGTGGTCACACTCATGAGGCTCCGGTGCTGACTGTAGACATCGACGTCGGCGGCACGCTAACGGATGGCCTGTTTACCGCCGGCGAACGGGTCGTCTCCGTCAAGGTCGACACCACGCCGCACGATCTCACCGTCTGCCTGTTCGATTGCCTCACCCAGGGCGCTACCCAACTGGGCTACCCGGACCTGGACACATTCCTCGAGGATGTCGGCCTCATCCGCTGGTCCACCACGCTCACTTCCAACGTGCTCGCCGAACTACGCGGCCCCAAGCTGGGACTGATCGTCTCGCCGGGACACGGGGCGGACTTCTACGGCGACGAGCAAACCAGTCGCCTCCTGATGAAGATGGTCCCGGCAAGCACGGTGCTGGAAATGGAGGCGTCCGCGCAGGAGACTACCGTCACCAGCGCCGTGCGCTCGCTTCTGGAGGGTGGCGTCCGCCGCATCTGCATCAGCCTGAAGGCAGCGGACCGCGATGCTGCGCCCGAGATTCGCATGAAGCGCATCATCGAGCAGCAGTATCCGGACCATTTCCTCGGATCGGTGCCTGTGCTTGCGGGTAGCGATGTTTTCCCCGGCGCGGACGACGCCACACGCACCGCCTGCGCTCTTATCAACGCCTACACGCACGGCGCGCTGGCAGCTACGCTGTTCAAGGCCGAGGACGAGCTGCGCGAAACGCACCGTTACACCGGCAGCTTCTTCGTCAGCCACATCAACGGCGGCGTTGCCGGCATCGCCAAGACGCGGGCTATCGATACCATGGAATCCGGTCCCATCCTCGGCATCCATGGCAGCAGCTATCTGGCCAAAGTGTTGGGACTGCCTGACGTAATGGCGCTCGATGTTGGCGGAACCACGGCCAAGTTGAGCGCGCTCCAGGACTCCCAGCCCATAGTGCGCAAGCCGTCGGACCTCTTCGGTATCTCCCTGGGGCTGTCGCTCCCCTACCTGCGCTCCATCGCCCTCGGCGGCGGAAGCGTGGTGAAGGCTGCCCCCGCAGAACGGCAAGTTGCCCTGGGGCCGGAGAGCATGGGCTCCTATCCTGGACCGGCGTGCTACGGACTGGGTGGCGACCAAGCCACCCTGACAGACGCATTCGTCTGCGCTGGCCTGATTGACCCGAACTATTTTCTGGGGGGAGCGAAGCCGCTGCATCCGGAGCTTGCCCGCAACGCCCTGGAGGAGCACGTGGCCGGCCCGCTGCATATTTCCGTGGAGCAGGCCTGCAGCGCCATCATGGACCGCGCATTTCAGGCAGTGGCGGAGATGGTCGCCAACGCGAAGACGGAATTGCAGCTGGACCTTTCACGCCACACCGTGTTTGCCTATGGCGGCAATGGCGGACTGTTCGCCTGCGGCGTAGCCGAATCGGCCGGACTCGACCGTGTGTATATGTTCTCGCTCGGGCCGGTGTTCAGCGCTTTTGGCTCGTCGTCTTCCGACATCTGCCACGTCTACGAACGCCCGCTCCATCTGACCTCCTTCGACGACGCCGACCTCCGCCGGCTTCGTCAGAGTGTAGAGCAGATACGAGCGGAAGGGCTCAAGGACCTCCTCGGTGAAGGCATCCAGCCGGATGACATGAGCTTTGCGCTGGAGGTGGACGTGTCGCGCGGGAACGGCCATACCACGGCCATCAGCACGCCGGAGGAAGCGCTCGAAAACCCAAAGAGCCTCCGCGCCCACGTGCAGAAGGCCTTCGATCGCCAACTCGCCGGCGATGGCGGTGCAAAGTGGGTGATCGACCTCGCCCGCCTCCAGGTCAGAAAGATGATGCCCAAGCCCGCCCTGCGCGAGCGCGCCTTGCAGAGCGCCGATCCATCCCACGCCCGCAAGGGCAGCCGCACCGTGGTCTGGGGCGGCAAGTGCGTTGCGGCACAACTGTATCGCTGGGAATCGTTGCAGCCCGGCAACCGCGTTGAGGGCTGCGCTCTGCTCGAGAGCCCTTACAGCACGTACTTCGTTCCCGCAGGCTGGCTGCTGGAGATGGATGCTTACGGGAACGCCAAGCTTAGCCGGAAATGAGGAAGATCATGTCCCCTGAACCACAGAACCGCATTCGCTTCACCGAGTACCTCGATTTGGATCTTGAGCGCGACCTGTGGACGTGTAACCGTTGCGGGCATGTCATCGGACCGGCACGCGAAAGCTACAAGAAGGGATGCCTGCTGTATGACCGCGATCCGCGCGAAGTTCACCAGCCCATCCTCGGGGGGCATTTCAATTTCGCTCCCGACCCGCTCTGGGTGCGCGTCGTGGAATTCTATTGCCCGGGCTGCGGCACGCAGATCGAGACCGAGTACCTGCCGCCGGGACACCCCATCACGAAGGATATCGAGCTCGACCTGGACCGGCTCAAGGAAAGGTTGCGCAACGGCGAGTTCGTCATCCGACAGCAGCGTCTCGAGGTCGCTGAATGAACTCCATCGACATCGACGTGGGCGGAACCTTCACCGACCTGGCCCTCAATTTCAACGGCAAGGCCCTGATCAAAAAGGTTCCTACCACTCCCTACGACCTCTCGGTCTGCTTCTCACGCGTGATTGAGGAGGGAGCAGGCGCACTCGGTCTGAAGATGGAAGAGTTGCTGCCCGATGTCGACATGGTCCGTTATTCGACCACGATTGCCCTCAATCGACTGATTGAGAGGAAGGGCCCGCGCTTGGCGCTCATCACGACCGAAGGCCATGAGGACGTCATCCTTATCGGCCGGGGTGCGCAATGGATCGATGGCACGCGCGTCGCTGAACGACGCAACCTCGCGGTCCAGAAGAAGCCGGACCCCCTTATCCCGCGGGACCTGATTGTGGGCGTCAAAGAGCGTGTCGATTCGCGCGGCAAGGTCATCCGACCGCTCGACGAGAACGACGTGCGCGAGAAGGTCCGCTACCTGGTCAGCCGCGGCGCGCGCGGCTTTGTCGTCTCGCTGCTCTGGGGATTCCTCAACCCGGCGCACGAGACGCGCGTCAAGGCAATCATCCGCGATGAGTACAAGGAATTCCACATCGGCTTCCTGCCCGTGGTGCTGGCCGGCCAGGTCGTGGGCAAGCTGGGCGAGTACGAGCGCACCTTGGCTGCCATCCTTGACGCGTATTTGCAGCGCTCCATGCAGATCGAACTCTCAGCCATGTGGGACAAGCTGCGCGAGCGTGGCTACCGCAAACCCCTGCTCATGATCCAGAGCTCGGGCGGCATCGCAGAGGTCTTCCGCACCACGGCCAGCCGCACTTTCAACAGCGGGCCGGTCTCCGGGCTGATGGGCGCCCATCACGTCGCCAAGCTGCTGGGCTACAAGAACGTGGTGATGACGGACATGGGCGGAACCAGTTTCGACGTCGGCCTGGTGGTGGAAGACAGCGTGCGCAGCTACGACTTCCGCCCGGTCATCGATCGCTGGATGGTGGGCATCACCATGATCAAGACGCTCTCCATCGGCGCCGGCGGCGGATCCATCGCGTCGGTCGACAAGCTCCTGCAGAACCGGATTCAGGTTGGCCCCCGCAGCGCCGGCTCCATGCCCGGTCCCGCCTGTTTCAATCTAGGCGGCAGTGAACCAACGGTCACCGACGCCGATGTGGTGCTGGGCTACCTCAATCCCGATTTCTATTTCGGCGGCCGGATGCGACTGGACAAGAACCGCTCCCTCCAAGTCGTGCGCGAAAGGATTGCCAAGCCCCTGGGGGTGACCGTGGAAGAGGCGGCCATGGTGATCCGCAACATCGTCAACGGCAACATGGCTTCGGCCATCATGAAAGAGGTCCACCTCCGTGGCTACAGTCCCGAGGACTTCATTCTCTTCGTCGCCGGGGGCGCGGGACCGACGCACGTGGAGGGATTCATGGGGGACATCGCGAAGGCTGTGACCTTCGCTTTCTCGCCGGTGTTCTGCGCGTTCGGATCTTCCACGATGGACATCATGCATGTCTATGAAGTCTCCCGGAAGCTCACGCTGATCGAACCGCTAAGCATGAAGCTGACTACGGACTATGCGGCTTTCAATCAGGCGGTCGAGTCGCTGGTAGCGCAAGCTCAAAGGGACCTGATCGCTGACGGACTCGACCCGGCCAAGGCTTCGTTTGTCCTCGAGCTGGACATGCTGTACGGCGGACAGTTCCACGTGAAGCGCGCGCTTTCGCCGCGGCTCTCGCTTCAGGGTCCCGAAGACGTTCAAGCAGTTTGCGACGCATTCGAGAAGGAATTCAGCGAAGCGTTCAGCCCCTTCGTCGTCAATCCCGAAGGCGGCGTGTTCGTGGAAAGCTTCATTCTCAAGGCTATCGTGCCGGTACGGAAAGTGGAGCTGCCCAGGCTGCCACTCGAGGCGCGCGATCCCGCAGCAGCGCAAAAGGGCAAGCGACCTGTCTACTGGCCGCAGGCGAAGGACTTCCAGCCGACGCCCATCTACTCTTACGAGTCGCTGCGTCCGGGTAACGTGGTAGAAGGGCCGGCTGTCGTCGAAGGCGAATACACCACGCTGGTCGTGCCGCCGGGAAGAACGTTTTCCATGGACGAACGCAACCTCGGCATCCTGGAGAGCTGAGTCAGAGGGGGAGATTCATGCCTGTTCCCAAGTTGTCTGAAAAGCTGCAATGGCTCAAGCCGGAGCTGCCCACGCCTTTCGAGACCACGTGCGCGCAGAAGGTGCGGCAGGGTGAGTATGAGATCGGCGTCCAGATCACGAACGATATCCTCGACGAGGCGATGGAAGTCTTCATCCGCTCCTCGCGCAGTTATTTCGGCGTCTCCGGTGATTCGATGGTTGCCATCTTCACCGCCAACGGCGACTTGGTGAATGCGTCCTGCGGAACATACCTGCACGCTATCATCCAACCCATTGTCATCAAGTTCATCCTCAAGTACTACGCGGAGAATCCCGGGATCCACGACGGCGACATCTGGTTCACCAACGACGCACTCTACGGCGGAATCCACAATCCGGACCAGGTGGCGCTCATGCCCGTGTTCCATGAAGGGAAGCTCGTCGCCTGGGCGTCTGCCGCGCTGCACACCACCGAGACCGGCGCCATCGAGCCCGGCGGCATGCCGGTCAGCGCCCGGTCGCGCTTTGAGGAGGGCCTGAACCTGCCTCCCATCAAGATTGGAGAGAACTTCGAGCTGCGCACCGACTTCCTGGAGTTCTACATGGCCTACGGTCTGCGCGCGCCCGCCATGTTCATCTCCGATCTTCGCGCTCGCTGCACTACGGCTGACCGGGTGCGGGTCCGCTTGCTCGAAGTCGTGGCCAAGCGGGGAGCAGAGTATCTGGTCGGCCTGCTGCGCAAGATGCTGGAAGCCGCAGAGGCCGGTGCCCGGCAGAAGATCAAAGCGCTGCCCGAAGGCAGCTTTCGCTGCGTCGTTTTCAATGACGCCATCGGCTGGACGCCGGCGCTGGTGCGAGCCTGCCATTTGACGCTCACTGCCCGCGACGGCCGGCTAATCTTTGATTTCACCGGCACGTCGCCGGAAAACGCGTCGTCGTACAACGTCCACCCGCAGGCGGTGGTCGGCCACATCGCGAATTTCATGTACGAGTACGTCTTCCACGACCTGCCCATCTGCAGCGCGACCTTCGCTCCCATTGATTTCGTCTTTCCCGAGGGGATCATCCTCAATCCCGGCCCTTCGGCAGCCACGAGTTGCTGCGTCTTCATCGGGATGCAAACACGCTGCGCCACGCACAACAGCTTCGCCAAGATGACCTTCTCCAGCGGCGGGCTGTGGCGGCAGGTCGCGGCGGCGCCCGGCAGCCAGCACACCTCGCAGATCTGCGCCGGGCACTCGCAATGGAATCTGGCTTTCGCGGACGTTCTCTCGTTCTCGCTCAACACGCAAGGACAGGGTGGGCGAGCGACCTCTGACGGCATGGACTCTTACGGGTTTGCCTGGTGTGCCTTTGGCCGCGCCCCGGACTCCGAACAAGTCGAGAGCGAGTTGCCGGTGACCATCACCCTGTCACAGCATTGGAAGGATTCCTCCGGTCCCGGACGGTACCGAGGCGGCTCCGGAGGCGTGCAGCAATGGATGATTCACAAGGTGCCTGAGATGGTCTCCATGTGCATGGGCAACGGCAGCAAGGTTCCGCTCGGCCAGCCGTTGTTCGGCGGGTACGCTTCCCCACCCATTCCCGGCCTCAGCGTTCGCAAGGCGGGCTTGCTCGAGGCCATGGGAAAAGGAGAACCCAAGCTCTGCATGGACCATCGCGCCATCCTCGAACAACATTCGATTCCGGGCCAATGGACCTATGAATTGATTGCGCGCACGCCCAAGGTCTATCAGGAAGGAGACCTGCTGTTCGGATTCAGCGGCGGCGGGCCGGGCTACGGTGATCCGCTCGAAAGGGAGCCTGCCGATGTCCTTGAAGACCTGCGCAAGAACATCATCTCGGACTGGACCGCCCAGAACATCTATCGCGTCGTCTATGACCCGGCGCAGCGCAAGCTGGACCCAGAGGCCACGCTACGGGCCAGGGAGGAGGAGCGCCGGGCCCGGCTGGCGCGCGGCAGGTCCTTCGACGACTTCCACAAGGAGTGGAGCAAGAAAAGCCCGCCCCCGGACATCCTGCAGTGGTATGGCGCGTGGCCGGATGCCAAGCCGCTCGGTCCTCTCTTCCGTCCGTAGGCGATGCCCGAGAACCTCACTCCCCGGCAGATAGTGAAACAGATGCTGCAGGGAAGCTTGCCTGCGCGGCCGCTGTTTCTGCCCATCGTCTTCTCTCTCGGTGCTCGCCTGGAGAATCTTCCCCTGCGCGGCTTTCTGGGGAATGCCACCAAGATCTCGAACTCGTTGCGCCAGATCCGCGGTCACCTGCGTTCGGACGGTGTGGCCTGCTACTTCGATTCCTCCCTCGAATTGGAAGCGCTGGGCGGCACCCTGTGCTGGGATGCGGAGAACCAACCGCCCACAGTCCATTGGCCTTCAGCCACTAGCCGGGGCGCACTGCCAAGTGGGCTCCGTACTCCGGAAGAGACGGCCAAGGCTGGCCGCGTCCCCGTGGCGACCGACGTCATCCGTCGGCTCAAGTCGCAGTTGCAGGGCGAGCCTTTGCTGATGGCCGCCGTCACAGGTCCATTCACGCTCGCAGCCCGCCTTACGGAGCTGGAGGGTGAGAGCGCCTTGCGCGCAGAGGACATTCCGGAATCAGCGCTCGCATTGGCAGCCTCCGTGATGCGGGAGGTGGCAGCCGCTCTCGTGGAAGCAGGAGCCGACGCAATCTTCATTCAGGAGGCAATCCTTCCGGGGCTCTCTGCGGCAGAAGCCGACGCGTGGGCCTCAACGCTGGCCCCGACCTTCAACGTCATCCGCTTCTACGAAGCGCTGCCGGTCTTGTTGCTGACCGATAGTCGCTCCTTCGCCGAAAGTAGCGCTGTCATCCTGCAGCGCCCGTGGGATTGCGTTGTATGCCCTGCGCTGGATGTGGATTCATGCATATCTCTTCGCGGTACCCCTCAACCGTCGGGCGTGACCCTTGGTGTCGCCTTAGGCGCAGGGACCCTTGATGCAGCAGGAAGTGGGAAACTCGGACCCTCCCTGGATCCTCTGCTGGCGGAGTGGCGACCCATACTCATAACGACCGCAGGGGATGTTCCCGTTACCACAGACATGAAGCGCCTAATAAAGGTGGGGGAAGAGGTCCGACGCTGACCGCGGCCGATGCGTGTCGGTGAGAAACTCACGTTGTGACACTCAGGAGGAGCAAGCGTGGGCAAGGACAGAGGTCTCTTCATCGCCTACAAAGACGTCTGGCTGCTCGACGGCGCGCGCACGCCGTTTGTCGACTACACCGGCGCACTGAGCCTGGTGTCGCCCATCGACGTCGGCATCAAGGCAGCACGCAGCCTGTTCGAGCGCCGCAAGATTCCCCCGGCGGACGTGGGCTCGGTCATCACTGGTAGCGTCGCCCAGGCGTGGCAGACGCATTAGTCTTGACAAACGCCGGGAGGCTGTGCGAAATGATGCACCCTAACTTTCCCTATGATGACCGCTCTGCCGGTTGTCGGAGCATGGAGAACGAACGTTCGATACAAGTTGTAACGTGCTTTCCACCCCAGATGGCGGAGCAAGGGTCGTCGGGGAAAGGGAGGTCCTATGAGGCTGCTTCGGTGCTTGTCGGCATTGGTTGTCATTGCGCTTGCTTCCCTGAGCCCGCTGGTTTGGGCGCAAGTGTCCATCAGCTTGGCGCAACTCAATGGAACCGTTCGTGACCCGAGAGGAGATTCGGTTCCCAAGGCGTCTATCACCCTGCGTGACGTGGACACGAACCGGACGTACACGACTTCCACCAACAGCACCGGGTTCTACGTTGCTCCCAATCTTCCTCCGGGACGATACGATCTGACCATTGATGCCCCCGGGTTCGCGAAACATACCCAGGCCGGGATCACGCTGACCGTCGGCCAGACCGCTACGGTCAATGTCGACCTGAAAGTGGCTCCCGTGGGATCGGTGGTGAATGTAACGACCGAAGTTCCGCCCATCGAACCCAGCCGGAGCGAAGTGAGCCAGGTGATCGGTACGGAGCAGATCAAGTCTCTGCCGATCAGCGGCCGGCTGTTCACGGATTTCGCTCTGCTGACGCCCGGTGTGGCCACGGGGCGGACGAGTCTCCAGTCGACATTCACGGAATTCGAAGTCACTAAGATCTCGTTCGGCGGTATGCGCGACTTTAGCAACCTGGTCACGGTGGACGGCGCCGACACCATCAACACGGCAACCGGCTCCCAACGGGCCACGCCCTCGCAGGAAGCGGTGAGCGAATTCCGTGTGGTGAACAGCAGCTTCGGAGCAGAGTATGGCCGTGCGCTCGGGGGGATCGTCAACATCGTTACTAAGTCCGGCTCGAATGATCTGCATGGTTCGATTTATGACTATTTCCAGAACGACGCGTTGAATGCGCGCTCGCTGCTGCAGCGCGAGCCGCAACCCCAAACCCTGCGGCAGAATCAGTTCGGCGGAACGCTGGGTGGTCCTCTCCGGAAAGACAAGACCTTCTTCTTCCTCAATTACGAAGGTCAGCGGCGCGGAGAATCGCCGACCTATCCCTCCACGCTTACCGGAACCGTAGATTTGATCACGGGAACCCAGACCACGTCTCTGGCGCTCATCAATGCAGCCAAGGAACTCCTGGGACTTCCGCCCGAAGACCTCAGTGTTCTGAAGACCAGGGACACCGATAACGGATTCGTCCGGCTCGATCACCAGTTCAATACCAACAATCGGTTATCTCTCCGCTACAGCATTTTCGATGCGCGCGAGCTGAACCTGCTGGTGGGCGATACGCTGGATGGCGGGGGAATCGGCGCACCCAGCAGCGGACGCGATGCCTTCATTCGCGATCAGTCCCTGGTTGCCACTTTGTCTTCCTCGCTGCGGTCAAACTTGGTGAACACCGCCCTGCTGCAGTACGCGCGCCGGCATTACACTTTTCTCGGAGTTACCGGCGAGCCCAACCTGGACATCCCCAACTCGCTCCTGTTCGGACACAACTTCGGGACCTTCGACGCCGTCAACGAAAGCCGCTTCCAGGCCTCGGACTCGGTGGCCTGGGTGAAAGGCTCTCATCTGGTGAAGTTCGGAGGAGATTTCAACTACATCGACAACTTCGTGATTTCGCCGGGCTTCACGCCCATGCGAATCATCGTCCCCGGCGTCAACTGCCTGGTGGACTTCGCCAACTTTGTAAACCAGCAGAATGGCACACCGCTGCCGTTCGTTCCCTCCAGCCTCAGCGATGGTCCTTGCCCCCTGGCGCTGGGACCGCAGAATGCGCTCTTTCCGCCCTTCCCCGCGGTTCCAGGTCCGAATCCAGCAGACTTCCTGAACGGCGTGCCCATCGTCTTCTGGGGCGCCCCCCTCGGGCCCGGTCCCATCACCACCGGGAGTTTTCCTCCGGCGATTCCTACCACCTGGGAAAACGCGTATCTGCCGGACCAAACGCAGAACTTCGTGGCGGCCTTCAACCACAGCTACCTGGGCTTCTTTGTGCAGGACCAGTGGCGAGTCACTCCCAAGCTGACCCTGAACTTCGGCCTGCGCTATGACCTCGAAAAGGGATTGGGGCGGCAGATCAACACAGACTATCGCGGCTTTCAGCCGCGGATCGGGCTGGCGTACTCGCCCGACAGCAAGACCGTGATTCGCGCTGGCTTTGGAATCTTCGACGACCGCTACAACCTCACTTTCTTCTTCGTGACCTTTCCGCAGCGGCCGGCGAATTTCCCGGGAGTGCCCGGAGTAAGAAAGGAAGCGGACCAGGCACCTTGGTCCCTCAACCAGTTCCCGGCCGGCTTCCCGCTGCCGCAGGCATTCTTCCCACCGGGCACGCCGTTCCCCGGAGGGTTCCCGGTATTTCCGCCGGGCTTCCCGCTCCCGGCTGATGCAGCCAGTGCTTTGATTCGGACCGGCCAGGTTCCGGCCAACAATCTTGACCCTCTCACCACCGTCGGAATCGACGGGGTGGATCCCAACAGCGGGATTCCGTATTCCGAGCAGGCTAGCCTGCAGGTCGACCGCGAAATCGGGAAGGGGCTGGTGTTGAGTGCCGGCTACCTCTTTGTTTCCGCACACAAGCTGGTGCGGGCGCGCAACCTGAACGTCTGTCCTCCGGACGGGTTGAACAACGAACCGCCGCCGCAGGGGATAGCCACCGCCCCGGCGACTTGCCCTGCCGCCGGTGCGCCGCTGCCGGGGTTCGCCGCGGGCAAGGACAATTTCAGCGGGCCCATGTATCCCATCGGTCTGATTTACTTCACGGATAACAGTGGCAACAGTGTCTACCACGGCGCTACCGTCTCTGTGACCGAGCGTGCCGGGAAGTATTTTCGGCTGAACGCCAACTACACTTTCTCCAAGACGCTGGATGACGGCACCTTCACTACGTTCGTCAGCACACCGGAGAACCTCTACCGCCGGAGCTTGGAGCGGGCGAACTCGAATCAGGACATCCGTCATCGCCTGGTCGCCAACTTTGCGGCCTACGCACCGGAAAGTACGTTCCTCCGCCACTTCGAGTTCAGCAGCATCGTCAACGCGCAATCGTCGCGGCCCTTCACCATGTTCGTGGGGTTCGATGCCAACGGCGACACCAACCCGGTAACGGACCGGGTGGGACAAGAGCGCCGAAACTCATACTGGGGCGACAAGTTCTTCGCCTGGGATATCCGCGTTTCGCGCTACTTCCAATTCAAGGAGCGCCAGAGGCTGGTGCTGAGCATGGACATCTTCAACATCTTCAACCGGCCCAACGTGAACGAGGTAGTTTCCGTCTACGGCACCTACAACTTCTGTGATGGGAGGATTCCCAACCAGTATAAGGACGCGACCTCTATCGCCATTCAGAACGTCCAGGTGGGTAACTGTCCGCTGGCCGGTCCGCCGGTTCCCAATCCTCTGTTTGGAACACCCCGCACCATGTTCAACCCGCGACAATTCCAGTTGGCGGCGAAGTTCACGTTCTAGCGAATGAGAGTGATGAATCGCGTTTTCGGAGAACAAGGCCCCAAGAGTCATCCAGACGGCCGAGGCGAGATATTCGTAGCGACTGAAGCTGCCGGGAATGCAATGCAGCAGCTTCATCACCACCATGCCGGCCACGGCGAAGGCCCGTTCGCGAGTTCGAGCCTGCAGGCGATCCCTGGAGGCGCAGGCAGCCAGCCATCCACGCAAGCTGCACTTCAAGTGATACTTTAGGAAACACGCTTTCGCCGGGAGGCGGTCCGTAAGATGTTGATTCTAAATGGCACTTTCGGGACGTTGCGGGCCCCCGCAACCAATTTCTGAATTCGCAGCCAGGCCGCCCGCGGGACGGCCTGGCTGTGTTTGGGCACAAATTGCGGCCGCTTGCCCGCGGCCAGGGAAAACGGCTTCCTGATCGCCTGCCGTGGTCTTTCCCAAGACTTTCGGGTCTCATCTTGGGCTTTTCGGAACCAACGCTCGCCGTACGGCGGCGCGGTACCGCGTCACGGGCAAGCGTGCTACTCCGCCCAGTCAGCGAGGAAGAGGTTGGTTTCGCCACGGCGGGCGTTGTTGCGGTTGGAGGCCCAGACCAAAAGGCGTCCGTCGGAGCTGAACATGGGGAAGCCGTCGAATTCGGGATGGTGGGTTACGCGTTCCAGCCCGGTGCCGTCAGCGTTGATGAGGTAGAGGTCGAAGTTGCGGCTCTTCGGGTCAGCCAGGTTAGAAGCGAAGATGATGCGCTTGCCGTCGGGATGCCAGAACGGTCCGAAGTTGGCGGCGCCGTTAGAAGTGATCTGACGTTTGTTGGAGCCATCGGCATCCATGACCCAAAGCTCGAGGTTGCCGGGTCGAATCAAACCGTCGGCCAGCAGGGCCTGGTAGTCGGCGATCTCTTCCGGAGTCTTGGGATGGTGCGCTCGGTAGACAATCTTCTTGCCGTCGGGTGAGAAGAATGCGCCCCCGTCGTATCCCAGTTCGCGCGTCAGCCGGCGGACGCCAGATCCATCGGCGTTCATGGTGTAAATGTCGAGGTCGCCGTCGCGCGTGGAGGTGAAGACGATCTTCCTACCGTCACGGCGGATGGTGGCCTCGGCATCGTAGCCGGGCGTGGCGGTGAGGCGGCGAAGGTGAGAGCCGTCACGCCGAGCGGTGAAGATGTCATAAGTGGAATAAATGGGCCAGACGTATCCGCGCGAATAGTCCGGGCGGGGCGGACACTCGGGACCAGCCATGTGCGTGGAAGAGAAAAGGATGCGATTTCCAGAGGGGAAGATGTAGGAACATGTGGTGCGGCCCTTACCCGTGCTGACGAGTTTCTTCTGGCCGGCATCCGACGCCGCAACCGGCATGATGTAGATCTGATCGCACGCGACGCCTTCCCCGGAAGACTGGAAGATGAGGAACTTGTCATCCGCCGAGAAATAAGCCTCGGCATTCTCGCCGCCGTTGGTGAGCTGGCGGACGTTGCGCAGATGAGTCTCAGCAGGCAGGGCCAGTACCGCTGTCGACTGGGTTGCGACCGGGGCGGTGGCTGAGATCAGCAGGACGGTCACAGCGAAAGCGCGCAAAACCGCCAGCTTCATGCGCACGAACCATCTCATCGGCGCTGTTCCAGGGTGACGCTGGCTGAAACAGTCTGGCCTCCGCGCAGCACCTTGACCTCGACCACATCGCCCACCTTGCTGCGCCGCAGGGCGTAAGTGAAGTCGTAGAGGTTCTTTACCGGGGTTTCGCCGAACTGGATGAGCACATCGCCCGCTCGCAATCCAGCCTTGGAAGCCGGCGAGCCGGGGCGCACGTCCGCGAAGCGCACGCCGTTCTCCACTTGGCCGAAGTCCGGGATCGAGCCGAAGTATGGACCGTAGCCTCCGCCTCCGGAGGGTGAAGCGGGGCCACGCGTCTCGGCTTCCACCTTCACGAATTGCGGGCGCTCCCCGGCGGACAATTGTTCGGTGATCTCGGCCACCAGGTCGAGCAGGTTCGCGGCCGCGGCCGAGTCGATCTTCTCCCAGGTGTCGGAAGGCTTGTGATAGTCGGAGTGCAGCCCGGAGAAGAAAAACAGCACGGGGATGCGCTGCGTGACGAAGGAAGTGTGGTCGCTGGCGGCGTAGCCGCTGGCTGAGTAATCCACGGTCAGCTCGTGCCGGGTCACCGCGCCCTCCACCAGGGAGCGCAGGTTGGAGCCGGTGCCCACCCCACCGACATAAATCTTGCCGCCCTGGATGCGTCCGATCATGTCCATGTTGAGCATGGCTACCGCTTTGTTGAGGGGCAGAGTGGGGTGGCTGACCCAGTGCGCCGAACCGAGCAACCCGAGCTCCTCGCCCGCGAAGGCGGCGAACAGGATGCCGCGCTCCGGCTTCGCTCTCTCTTCCGAGAAGACCCGAGCCAGTTCGAGCAGGCCGGCGGTTCCGGAGGCGTTGTCGTCGGCGCCATGGTGGATCTGGCCGGTCTGTGAAGGCGCAAGTGAGTTGACGCCACCGCGGCCCAGGTGATCGTAGTGGGCGCCCAGCACGACGTATTCGTCGCTCTTGCCCGGCAGATAGGCAAGGACGTTGTGTACCTTGGAGCGCAATTTCTCAATGTTCACCTGCAGTGATAGGCGCAGCGATTCGGGCAAGGCGCGGGAGCGAGGCTCGGATTTCTCGTCGATCTCACGCTGGAGCTGAGACAGGGAAGCGCCGCCAGCCTGGAACCAACTCTCCGCCACGGCGTTCTTCACCTGCACGATAGGGATGCCAACATCTTCGGGGCCGGCCAGCTTCTCGAAACGCAACAGCAGGTCCTGCTCTCCCTTACCGAGGTTGCCGTTGACCAGGATGACCGCCCGGGCTCCCCGGTTGCGAGCGTTGATGGCCTTGGTGATCAGGTGCGAGTGAGGTGTAGGACCCTGGCGGCCGCTCTTCTCCTGAAACGCAGGCGGCTCGCGGCGCAGCACGATGACAATCTTGTCCTTCACGTCGAAGTGGGTGTAGTCGTCGTAACCGAACGCTTCTGCGGAAGCGCCGTATCCGGCGAACACTACAGGACCGCTGACCGAGCCCACCGAGGAGAAACTCAGCGGGATGTAGTCGTCGCGCAGCCGGAGCTTGTGTTCCGCTCCGTTCAGCGTCACCACCAGGCTGTTACCGCCGCGAAGTCGCGCGCCGGTCGTGACCAGAAAGGACTGGGCATACGTGCCGTCCTCACCTGCCGCCTGCAATCCGAGTCGCTTGAACTCCTGCTCCAGGTAGTGGCCGGCGCGGTCGAGGCCCCTGGTTCCGGCTCCGCGGCCCTCCATGCGGTTCGCAGCGAGCACTTTCACGTGCTCGCGATAGCGGGCTGCGTCGGTTTTCTCTACGGCAGCGAGGGCTGACGAGATGATTAGGCTGGCGAGAGCCGCCCCAAGGACCCGGGGCCTTAAGCGCAGCGCCGGAGTGCGTTTCCAAACGGTCATAGGAGGTTTCTGGACATTGTAGCGGATGAGATGAGGCGCTTTGCCCACGAGAATGCGCGCGTGACAACGGTCACAGCGGAAGCATGCGGCTTTCGGGAAAGATGAGCCGACCCGAAGTCCCTTGTGAGCCGATGCCGGCAGAGATTCTGGAATCGCTGAAACAGAGTGTCCTTGACGGCGCCCCGGAACGCGCGGCCGCCCTGGCGCGCCGGGCGTTGGAGCTCGGACTAGAACCGCTGGACGCGATTCAGCGAGGCTTCGTGCCAGGCATGGACCAGATCGGCGAGCAGTTCGGACGCCGCGAGGTCTTTCTGCCGGACCTGGTGGCGGCGGGCGAGGCCATGAAGGCTGCCATGAAGGTGTTGGAGCCGGAAATGAGGCGGCGCGGAGTCGAGCGGCAAACGCTGGGCCGGGTGGTGCTCGGTACGGTACGCGGCGACATCCACGAGATCGGCAAGAACCTGGTAGGCATTTTGCTCGCGGCCAATGGATTCGAGGTCTTCGATCTGGGAGTTAATGTGGATCCTGAACAATTCGTCGCAAAAGCTTTGCAGGTCGAGGCGGACGTCGTGGGAGCGTCGGCGCTGCTCACCACCACGATGGTGGGCCAGAGGCATCTTGTCGAACATCTAGAGCGCGCAGGATTGCGGCCGCGGGTGAAAGTGATCGTCGGAGGAGCGCCAGTCACCCGACAGTGGGCGGAAGGAATCGGTTCTGACGGGTACGGCCAGGATGCGGTCAGCTCCGTTACTCTCGTGAAAGCACTCCTCAATACCTCTGTGACCTAGGCCTTGGCCATGCAACCACGACTGCAACTGCTCGAACCCGCACTGGTAAAACGCGTCCTGGAAGAGGCCTATCAACTTCTGGAGTGCCCCGGTGTGCGTGTGCAGACCGAGGCAGCCCTCGAACTGCTGGCCTCTCATGGAGCCCGCGTGGAGGGCAAGGTCGTCCACATCCCTCAAGAACTAGCGCACCGGGCAACCTCTTCCGCGCCGCAAGAATTCT
>DATIGQ010000073.1 GCA_035454605.1 Terriglobales bacterium | reverse complement strand
CGACCACATCCGGAAGATGGATCGCGAGCGCAGTCGCATGCACGAAGCGCTGCAAGATCTGGACACCGAGCTCGAAAAGCAGCAGATGGAGCGCGCGCACATCCGGCAACATGCCCGCGACGTGGAGAAGGCGACCGAGCGCTGGCGCAAGCAGCATCGAGAGCTGGGCGAAGAGCTGGGAATGGGGAAGGAGTCATGAAATGACCGATTACCGCTACAAGGTAGATGCGCACTGGACACAAGGCCGGCGCGGCCACGTGCTGGGCGAAGGAGTGACCCAGGACCTGGACTTTTCCGCTCCACCCGAGTTCCAGGGCGAGATCGGGTTCTGGACACCGGAACATTTCTTCGTGGCGGCCGTGAGCAGTTGCTTCGTGGCTACGTTCGCGGCCATCGCTGAGATGTCGAAGTTCGAGGCGCTGGACCTGGAAGTGAGCGCCACGGGCACGCTGGCCAAAGGCGAGGGAGGTTTCCGTTTCACCGACGTGGAAATCCATCCCGTGCTGACGGTTGCCCACGAGCGCGATCGCGAGCGGGGGATGCGCCTGCTGGAAAAAGCGGAGCGCTCGTGCCTGGTGACACGGTCGCTGGCCACGCCCGTGCGCATGATCCCGCTGGTGCGCGCAGCCGAAACGGTGGCGGTGTAGCCCGAGCGCCGTCGCGAGGGAGATGGGCGAGCCCTACTCGCCCATCACCTTGATGACCACGCGCTTGGAACGCTGGCCGTCGAACTCGGCGTAGAACACGCGCTGCCAGGGCCCCAGGTCGAGCCGTCCGTTGGTGATGGGCAGCGTGACCTCGTGGTGCATGAGCAAGCTCTTCAGGTGGGAGTCGCCGTTGGATTCGCCCGTCTGGTGGTGGCGGTAATCCTTGCGGAAGGGCGCCAGTTTCTCCAGCCATTCATCAATATCGGCGATCAAGCCGGATTCGTGGTCGTTCACGTAGACCGAGGCCGTGATGTGCATGGCCGAAACCAGCACCATGCCCTCCTTCACGCCGCTCTTGGCAACGGCCGCCTCCACCTGCGGGGTGATGTGGATGTACTCGCGGTGCTTGCGGGTGTTGAAGGTGAGATATTCGGTGTGGAATCGCATGGGAGCTCCGGGAGTGCTGATTGTCATGCTGAGCGAAGCGAAGCATCCCTATGCCCGGACGTGCATGATCGGGTAGGGATTCCTCGCTTCGCTCGGAATGACAAGAGCGGATACTGAACATCCGCCGCAGGTACCCGGCGGTTCGCTGACCCGCCTACTTCCTGGTCGCCAACTGCTGCAGCAGCCCGGTAATGGCTTTCTGCGCCTCGCCGAAAAGCTTCTGATACTCGAGGAACTGGCGGTTGAGTTCCAGGCTGCGGTCGGGCCCGAACTTGCCGCGCAGGATCATGTCGCGCACGTGTACCGGGTTGGGCAGCAAAGCCTCTTCGCTCACTTCTTCCAGCGCCGTTTTGGGATCGTAGTGATACATGGGGATTGGATCATTGAGTCATTTGGTCATTGAATCATTGAAAAGCACACACCCCTTGGATGTGAGCGTCCCGCATCGGGTCGCTGGTTTTCAATGATTCAATGAATCGATGATTCAATCGTCAATTCAAACCATTTCCGTTCCCCACAGGTCGTGCAGATGCACGATGCCCTCCAGCCGGCCGCCGCCATCCACCACCACCAGCGACGTGATCTTCTTCTGCTCCATCAGGGCCAGGGCGGCGGTGGCGAATTCATCCGCGCCGATGGTCCGGGGCGAGCGGGTCATGCAGTCGGCGGCGGTGAGGTCGAGGACCTGCTTGCCGCGTTTTTCCAGCAGGCGGCGCAGGTCGCCGTCGGAAATGATGCCCACCAGGCGTCCGTCCTCGGCCACCGCGGTCACTCCCAATCCTTTGCGTGACATCTCGTAGATGACGTCGGGCATCTTGGCGGAAGGACCGACCACAGGGACGTCGTCGCCCTTGTGCATCAGCGAGCCCACGCGCGCCAGCCGCTTGCCCAGCTTGCCGCCGGGATGCAGGTCGGCGAAATCTTCTTCCTTGAAACCGCGGCGCTGGGCCAGAGCGACGGCCAAGGCGTCGCCGAGCGCCAACATCGTGGTGGTGGAGGCGGTGGGCGCCAGGCCGAGCGAGCAGGCTTCACGGTCGATGGAGCAGTCGAGCGCGACGTCGGCGGCGCGGGCCAGAGTGGAGGTGGGCGCCGATGTGTCGGACGTGGGATATATGCGGTCGCCGGTCATGGAGATGACCCGCAGCTCCAGGCGCTTGATAGTAGCGAGCAGGTGGAGGATCTCCTCGGTTTCGCCGCTGGAGGAGAGAGCGACGACTACGTCGCCGCGCGCCAGCATTCCCAGGTCGCCGTGCAGGGCCTCGGCGGGATGCAGAAACAGCGCCGGAGTGCCGGTGGAGCTGAGCGTGGCTGCGATTTTGCGCGCCACGATGCCGCTCTTGCCCATGCCGGTGACCACGGCGCGCCCGGCGCAGGTGTAGAGCAGGTCCACGGCGCGCTCGAAGGCCTGGGCCATGGGACCGGCAATGCGGTCGGCCAGGGCGCGGAGCGCCTCCGCCTCGACCCGAACCACTTCTTCGCCGACGTGCTTCATGGAGAAAGAGATGGTAGCAAAGATCGCCGTAGGGGGCGCGGAGTCGGGCCTAGCGGGTGACCGCCTTCCGCACCGCCAGCAACTCGGTCAGCACATCCCTGAGCTTCAGCAAGTCCAGCGCGTTGGGGCCGTCGGATTTGGCCTGCGCGGGATTGTCGTGGACTTCCATGAAGATGCCGTCGCAGCCGGCGGCCACGGCGGCGCGCGCCAGCACCGGGATGTACTCGGGCTGGCCGCCGCTCACGGGCTTGCCGTCGGCGCTCGCCGAGGGCAGTTGCACGGAGTGCGTGGCGTCGAAGACCACCGGGGCGAAGCCGCGCATGATGGGCAGCGAACGCATGTCCACGACCAGATTGTTGTAGCCGAAAGTGCTGCCACGTTCGGTCACGAACACTTTTCCGTTCCCCGTGGACTGAATCTTTTCCACCGCGTGGCGCATGTCCCAGGGAGAAACGAACTGTCCTTTCTTGACGTTGACGGCGCGGCCGCTGTGACCCGCTGCCAGCAGCAGGTCGGTCTGGCGGCAGAGGAACGCGGGGATCTGGAGGACGTCGACGGCCTCGGCGACGCGGGGCACGTCGGCGGCTTCGTGGACGTCGGTGAGCACAGGAATCCTGACCGTCTCTGCGACCTTACGCAGGATGCGCAAGCCCTCGGCCACGCCCAGCCCGCGGAAGCTGTCCAGGGAGGTGCGGTTGGCCTTGTCGTAAGAGGCTTTGAAGATGTAGGGCAAACCCATCGCCCTGGCGACGCCCGCGATGCACTCCGCCATCTTGATGGCGTGCTCTTCGCTCTCAATCACGCACGGGCCGGCGATGAGAAACAGCTTGTCGCCGCCGATGGTGACGCTGCCAACCTGAAATGAAGTTTCCAGTTTCAAGTTTCCAGTTTCCAGAAAAAGCCGACCACAAAGCCACGAAGGAACCACGAAGGCAAACTGCGTGGCCAATCTCCGGCGCTGGGATTCTAGCGCTTTCCGACCTTCTCGGGACGGCGGAACATCTCCACTTCAGCGGCGTGCTTCTGCGTACGGCGCTTCTTGCCGTCTTCGTACGACGCCTTAATGAAGGCGGTGAACAGCGGGTGCGGCTCCAAAGGCTTGGACTTGAATTCAGGGTGGAACTGGCAGCCCAGGAAGTAGGGATGGTCGCCCAGTTCGACGATCTCCACGTAGGTGCCGTCCGGAGTGGAGCCGGTGATTTTGAGCCCGGCGCCGGTCAGCAGAGCCTCATACTCGCGATTGAACTCGTAGCGATGGCGATGGCGCTCGCTGATCTCGAGGGCGCCGTAGGCCTGATGGGCGAGCGAACCGGGCGTGAGCTTGCAGATCCAGGCCCCCAGGCGCATGGTGCCGCCCAGTTCGTCGATGCCGCGCAGCTCGCGCAGCTTATAGATGATGCGGTGCGGCGTAGCGGGATTGAATTCACTGGAATCGGCTTCCGCCAGGCCGCACGCGTTGCGCGCGAACTCGATGCAGGCGGTTTGCATGCCGAGGCAGATACCGAAGTAAGGAACTTTCTTCTCGCGCGCGTAGCGGATGCCGTTGAGCATGCCGGCGATGCCGCGCTTGCCGAAGCCTCCCGGCACCAGGATGCCGTCGAAGCCTTCGAGCTGCGCTTCCCAGGAATGGTCGTTGGGATCCTTGGTTTCCAGTCCCTCGGCCTCGATCCAAACCAGGTTGGCGCGCAGGTTGTGCGCCAGGGCTCCGTGGACCAGCGCTTCCTTGAGCGACTTGTACGAGTCTTCGTACTCCACGTACTTGCCCACCAGGGCGATGGAGACCTCGTCCTTGGGGTTGTAGACGCGGTGGAGCAGTTCTTCCCAGGCGCGGATGTCGCGCTCGCCGGCCTCCAGGCGCAAGTAGCGGAGCACGAGCGTATCCACTTCTTCCTTGGCGAAGACGACCGGCACTTCGTAGATGGAAGCCACGTCCTTGGCGGTGATGACCGCGTCTTCCTGCACGTTGCAGAAGAGGGCGATTTTCGACTTGAGGTCCTTGCTGAGATAACGGTCGGTGCGGCAGAGCAGGATGTCCGGCTGGATCCCGATGGAAAGCAGTTCCTTCACCGAGTGCTGGGTGGGCTTGGTCTTGAGTTCGCCGGCGGCGCCGATCCAGGGGACCAGAGTGACGTGGATGAAGAGCGTATTCTCGCGGCCCAGGTCCTGGCGCATCTGGCGGATGGCTTCCAGGAACGGCAGCGATTCGATGTCGCCGACGGTGCCGCCGATCTCGATGATGGCGATATCGACGTCCTGCGCCACCTTGCGCATGGCCGCCTTGATCTCGTTGGTGACGTGGGGGATGACCTGCACGGTCTTGCCCAGGTAGTCGCCGCGGCGTTCCTTGGCGATGATCTGCTCGTAGATGCGGCCCGTGGTCCAGTTGTTGTCGCGGGTCAGCTTGACGTGGGTGAAGCGCTCGTAGTGGCCCAGGTCGAGGTCGGTTTCGGCGCCGTCGTCGGTGACGAACACCTCGCCGTGCTGGAAAGGCGACATGGTGCCCGGATCGACGTTCAGATACGGGTCGAACTTGAGCAGGTTGACCTTGAGGCCGCGGCTTTCGAGCAGGCATCCGATGGACGACGCCGCCAGTCCCTTGCCCAACGAAGACACCACACCGCCCGTCACAAAGATGTACTTTGCCGACATCTCCGCTCCCTGTTGAATTGTTGGATTGGGTTGTGCCGCCTGGAGGGGTGCACGACCAATTATGCCAGAGTTCCGTCCTTCGCGGAAGGGGGTTGTGGAAGGCCGCTTCTGCATCTAAGAATAGGAGAGGCGCTCCACCAAACGGTCAGCCTTGATCCCATGCTTCGACTGATTCCAAGCCAGGCCACGACCGCCACTGCCGGTCTGCTGGTCCTTCTGATGCTGGTCCCGTCCGTTGCCCAGCAGCACCCCCAGCGGCTCATCCTCAAGGACGGCAGCTTCCAGCGCGTCACTGAGTACGAAGTGAAGGAGGGGCGGGTGCGCTACTACAGCGCCGAGCGCTTCGAGTGGGAGGAAGTGCCCGCTGACCTGGTGGACTGGCCGGCGACCGAGCGCTACGAGAAAGAACGTAGCGAGGGCAAGCTCCCGCCGGAGACGTTGCAGGCGGCGGCGGAAGAAGAAGCCGAGCGGGCGGCGGAAGCGGCTCGCTCCCCGGAGGTGGCGCCGGGGCTGCGGCTGCCTTCGACGGGCGGAGTCTTCCTGTTCGATTCTTTTCACGGCGAGCCGCAGTTGATCCCACTGGAGCAGGCGGGAGGCGAGATCAACCGGCAGATGGGCAAGAACATCCTGCGGGCGGCGATCAATCCGCTGGCCAGCGTGAAGCAGAACATCGAGCTGGCGGGAGCGCGGGCGGCGGTGCAGGCGCACGCGCTGCGTCCCACCATCTACGTGAACATCGAGGATTCCGATGCCGACGCTGCGGTGGCGATCGGCGGCGATCCAAACAAGGACCAACCCAAATACTCTCCCGCCGAAGCGCGCCTTCTGACCAACCGCTTCCGCATCGTCCGCGCACAGCGCAAGAAAGACTCGCGCGTAGTCGGCAACCTGAAGGTGACCTTCTACGGAAAGATGTCGCAGGAGCAGCGCCAGGTGCCGGTGATCTCAGAGGCCATGGGCGGCGGATGGACGAAAGTCATTCCGCTCGAGCCGCTCCAGCCCGGTGAATATGCGCTGGTGGAGATGCTGGGTGAGAACGAGATCAACCTCTATGTGTGGGACTTCGGCATGGATCCGAACGCCCCCGCAAGCACCCGCGCGTGGAAGCCGGTGGAGGGAGAGGCGCCGGCGAAAGACAAGGAACCGGGGCTGAAAAGCCGGCCGAAGGACCAGCAATAAGCGATAAGCACTTAAGCCAGAAGCAGGCGAGACTTGGGTTGGCTTGTCGCTTATTGCTTGCCGCTGAATTACTTCAACAATCCGAGTTGCGTGACCGCAATATTGTCGCGGGTGGTGTTCTTCACCATGTACATCATTTCGTCGGCCTGACGGATGATCTCATGAGCACTCTTGGCGTCATCAGGGTATGAGGCGATGCCCATGGAAGCGCGTACCTTCAGGTTCATGTTGTCCTCCTGAAGGAAGAGGCTTTGGCGGAAGACGTCCTGCAGGCGGCGGGCCACGTTGAGCGCGCTTTCCTTGCCGGTCTGGGGCAGCACGATGACGAACTCATCGCCGCCGTAGCGGAAAGCGAAATCAATCAGCCGCAGGTGGATCTTCACCTTGAAGCCGACCTCGCCCAGAAGCTTGGAGCCGGCTAGGTGCCCGTGGGTGTCGTTGACCATCTTGAAGTGGTCCAGGTCGATGAAGATGACGCTGAACTCGTATCCGAAGCGCGCCGAGCGATAGACCTCGGCCTCCAGCACCTTGTACAGGTGGCGGGCGTTGTAGAGGCCAGTGACGTCGTCGGTGATGGTCAGTTCCTGGATCTTCTCCACCGCGCGGGCGTTGTCGATGGCGATGGCGGCGTAATCGCTGAGCGCCTGCAGGCAGAAGAGCTGGCGGTCGCCGAACGCGGCCATGTCACAGTTGATGAGCTGGATGACGCCCAGCACTTTCTGCTTGGACTTCAGCGGCACGGAGATGATGGAGCGCGTCTTCCACTTGGTCATCTCGTCGATGCGTTTGGCGAAGCGCGGGTCCTTGTAGACGTCGGGCACGATGAGCGACTCGCCGTGCTTGGCTACCCAGCCGGCCAGCCCCTCGCCCACCTTCAGGCGGACGGTCTTCAGCGTTTCCGCCACTTCGCCTACGGCGATGGCGAAGTAGAGCTCGTCCTTGACCTCGTCCACCATCAGCAGGGACCAGGTCTCCGGCCGGAAGTACTCAGCCATCTTCTTCATGATGGTTTCCAGGACCTGGTCGAGGTTCAGGGAGGAAGTCAGAGCGCGAGCCACGTCGTGGAAGATGGCCAGTTCGGCCATCTGGACCGTGTTCTCGGCTGTACCCTCGGTCATGGAGACGCCCGCGACACCCGTGCGTCAGTGCCTTGGCTGGCGCGTATTATATGCGCTCTTTTTCGGGCCGGGCAACGGAATCACCGCGTTCGCGGGGCCTCAGGAATCAGCCTGGGAAACGTCTGCGAAACCGTAGGGCGCTCTAAGCTCGTGCTTGTTTCTTCGAGTGCGTACATGGAAACCGCCCGCAATTGACACTGCCCATGCCCGAACCTATGATGGCCGCGGCTTGCCGCCGTGTGGCTCCGCCGGCGGACTCCCTCCATGGGCACCTTCGGTCAGCGTTTGAAGCGCGAGCGCGAAATGCGCGGCATCGGCCTGGAGGAAATCGCCTCGGCTACCAAGATCGGCATCCGCATGCTGCGCGCCTTGGAAGACGAGCGCTTCGATCTCTTGCCGGGGGGCATTTTCAACAAGGGATTCGTGCGCGCCTATGCCAAGCATGTCGGCATTGACGAAGAGCAGGCCGTGGCCGACTTCCTGGTAGCCACCGGCGAAACGCCTGTGTCGGCCCCCGTCGAGCCGCAGCCGGCCGCGCGGCCGGTGCCGGAAGCGTCGCGCTGGGTCATCGCCGCTGCGCTGGTCGTGGTGCTGGCCCTGGCCGCATTCGTGGTGTGGAGATGGAACAGCGCACGGCTGCCCGAGCCCGCCGGCAGTTCGCTTTCGAATGGCGCGGTGGCGCGTCCAGAGCCGGCCTCGGCTCCGGTCGCGAGCCCGACAACGGCCGCGACTGCGCCCACCTCCGTCGCAGCGGCGCCTGAGGAAGTGACGCAGGCGGAGCCGTTCACGCTGCGCATCCACGCCCTCCGCGAGTGCTGGGTGCTGGCCGTCGCCGACGGCCAGCGCGAGGAGTGGACCCTGCCCGCCGACAGCGAAAGGGTGATCCGCGCGCACCAGAGCATCGTGCTGAAGGTCGGTAATGCCGGTGGAGTCGAGTTGGCTTTCAATGAACAGATGCTCGAGCCCCTGGGAGCGGAGAACGAGACCCGCACGCTGACGTTCACGGCTCAAGGGGCACGACCTGGACCGCCGGAGCCGCTAGAAGCGCAACCTTTGCGCTCTGAGTAGAGTGGGCAAGAGCGACCTGTGGTATTTTGTGCGCGACCTTTTTTCGCCATGGCGCGCATGATCGACCTCATCCGCGAGTCGGCGGTGCCTGCGGCGGTAATGCGCACCGCCGCCAAGGGCGCGCTCTCCGTACCTCCCGCCGAGATGATCGAGATACTTGTTTTCCTCTCTTCCCACGCCATCTTCGGCGAGCAGGCGCGCATGACCCTGGCGGGCTGGGATGAGAAAGCCTGCCTGGCGACGGTGAGCGACCCGGCCACGCCGTGGCAGGTGCTGGAGTACTTCATCGCGCCGCAGAACCGGCGGCCCAAGCTGGTGCCGGCGCTGCTGGAGAATCCGACACTGCGCGAATCACGCGTGGTGGAGTTGGCGGCCATGCCGACGCGCGAGGCGGTGGAGATGCTGCTGGCCAGCGAGCGCGCCCGCAAGTCGGTGGACGTGCTCCACGCTTTGGCTTCCAATCCCGCGGTAAAGCCGGAGGAAATGGAGAGGATCAAGCAGGCGTTGGCGGCACTGGGCGAAACCGCCGCCGAGCTGGCCGCCGACCTTGGCAATGCCGATAGCGACACCGAAAAGACGCAGTACGAGGTCGAGCACGCCGCCGAGATCGCCGCCGAGGAAGGCAAGCCCTTCGAACTGGTGGGCGGCGCCGAGGCCGAGGACGAAGAAGCGCCCGCCGCGGCGGTCGCAGCCGTCGCCGCAACGGCCGCAGCCAACCCTGAAGGCGAGCAGAGGGAGCGCATCTCCACGCTGCAGAAGATCTCCCGGCTCACCGTGGGCCTGCGCGTGCAACTGGCCATGAAAGGCAACAAGGATGAGCGCTTCATCCTGATCCGCGATGGATCGAAAATCGTCTCGAGCGCGGTGCTGCAGTCCCCCAAGCTCTCTGACGCCGAAGTGGAGACCTTCGCCGCCATGAAGAACGTGCAGGAGAGCGTGCTGCGCGACATCGCCCGCAACCGCAAGTTCATGAAGAGTTCGGTGGTGATCAAGAACCTGGTCAACAATCCGCGCTGCCCGCTGGACCTTTCCCTCACCCTGATGAACCACCTGAACCTGGCCGACCTCAAGGGGCTTTCCGGCAACAAGAATGTTCCGGAGACGCTGCGCAAGCTGGCGCTGAAGCAATTCAAGCTGAAGAGCGCGCCGCCGGGCGGCAAGAAGTCCGAATAACGGCTACTTTTTCTTCCAGGGGGTCCTGGCGGAGAACGCCTTGGGGTCGTCGGCGTGGCGGAGGATGAAGCGCTGCAAGTCCTCGGTGGAGGCGGTGAGCACGATATCGCCCTCCACGACCTCGTGGTCAAGCTCACCCGGTTGCGCCGTAAGCAGGGCCTTCAGCCAATCGTAGTCGAGTTGCTCCAGAGTGAGGGTGTCACCCTTCAGCGCGAGCCTCCACAAGCTGTGGGCGGCGACGTAGTGGTCGTCGAGGTCCTTTTCGGGGAGGGGCGCGATGTCCAGGCAGCGGTTCTTGCCGATGACGCCGAGATTGACCTTGTAGCGCGAGACCTTGGCGACTTCGGGGTCGCGGTACTCCAGTTCGTAGCCCGTTTCGCCGGCCCGTGTGAAGGTGATGGAGGCCTTACCTTTTCCGTTTTCGTCCTGTGACTGCCAGGTTCCAACCAAGGCGGGGTCGAACACAGCGTCGGAGATGGCCAGGAAAGGATGCAGCGAGCGCACGAAGCATCCCGAGAGGAGCAGCCCGGCGGCGCAGGCCAGGCCCGTCCAGATCGCCGCTCGCTTCCAGCGTGGCATGTCGCCTTCACTATACGACGGCCAGACTGTGAAGGCGAGGCTCGCATCCCGTACAATGTCGCGTTCGGTTTCGTCGGAAGGCACCATGTCCGAGGCCAAGGTCCAGGACGAGATTCACGAGCTGCTGAAAAGCGCGCGCAACATCGCCGTCGTGGGCCTGAGCTCGAGCCCGCTGCGCCCCAGCTATGGCGTGGCCGCCTACCTGCAAACCGTGGGCTACCACATCATCCCGGTGAATCCCAACATCCGCGGCGCGCTGGGAGAGAAGGCCTGGCCATCGCTGCGCGATGTGCCGGAGAAGATCGACATTGTCGACATCTTCCGCCGCCCGGAGTTCGTGCCCGAGGTCGTGGACCTCGCCATCGAGCTCAAGGTGCCCGCCATCTGGATGCAGGAAGGCGTGATTCACGAAGAAGCCGCAGCCAAGGCGCGGCGAGCCGGCATCATCGTGGTGATGGATCGCTGCATCCTCAAGGAACACCGGGCGCGCTTCGCTTGAGCCGCCGAGGTCACCCTGGGTTCAGCGGTCAGGCTGGGCGCGGGATCGACGCTTCCGTATCTCCTCAATCTTCTTCCTGAGTTCGGCCTCCAGGCCCTCGGCGGTGGGACGATAGTAAGAACGGCCGCGCAGGCTTTCCGGCAGGCACTCCATGTCCGCCACCTTGCCTTCCACGTCGTGTGCGTATTGGTACCCCTTGCCGTAGCCCAGTGCTTCCATCAAACCGGTGGGAGCGTTGCGCAGGTGTAACGGCACGGGCGCAGCGGCAGTCTGCTCCACGTCCTGAAGCACTGCGCCGTAGGCGGTATAGAGAGCGTTGGACTTGGGCGCCAGCGCCAGATAGACCACGGCTTCGGCCAGCGCCAGGTTGCCCTCCGGCATGCCGATGAAGTCCACGGCGTCGCGCGCGGCCATGGTGAGACCGAGCGCCTGCGGATCGGCCATGCCGATATCTTCCACCGCCATGCGCACCACACGCCGGGCGATGTAGAGGGGATCTTCGCCGGCTTCGAGCATGCGCGCCAGCCAGTAGAGCGCGGCGTCGGGGTCGCTGTTGCGGACCGATTTGTGCAGCGCAGAAATCAGGTTGTAGTGCTCCTCGCCCTGCTTGTCGTAGAGCAACACCCGCTTCTGGAGAGCGTCCTGCGCGATTTCCGCCGTGATTTCGGCGGGAGCAGCGGGCGCAGCGCCCGCGCGGGCCGTTGCTGCTGCGACCTCCAGCACGTTGTAGGCGGAGCGGGCATCGCCACTGGAGTAGGCCGCGATGCGGGCCAGGACGTCGTCGGAAACCCTCAGGTTCATGTCGCCCAGGCCGCGCTCGCGATCGGCCAGCGCACGGCGCAGCAGCAGTACGACCTGCTCCTCGGTGAGCTGGTTCAATGTGTACACCCGACAGCGGGAGAGCAGGGCGGAGATGATCTCGAACGAAGGGTTCTCGGTAGTGGCGCCGATCAGGGTGATGGTGCCCCGCTCCACGTAGGGCAGGAAAGCATCCTGCTGGGCCTTGTTGAAGCGGTGGATCTCGTCGATGAAGACGAGGGTGCGCGTGCCGTACTGGCGCGCCTTTTCGGCCTCCGCCATCACCCGCTTGATCTCCGCGATGCCGGCCAGCACGGCGGAAAACTCGACGAACTCGGAGCGCGTCATGCGCGCGATGATCTGCGCCAGGGTGGTCTTGCCCGAACCCGGCGGCCCCCAGAAGAGGATGGAGCGCACGTCGTCCCGCTCCATCTGCACGCGTAATGGCTTGCTCGGAGCCAAAATGTGTTCCTGGCCGACAAATTCCTCGAGCGCCTGCGGACGCATGCGGTCGGCAAGCGGACGACCGGGGAGGGGTTCAGTTGACGGAATGGGCTGGAAGAGACTCATGGGCCACCATCGCCTGATCGTCTTTGCCTCGCAGCTTCGTACAGCACGATGGAAGCGGCCACGGCGGCGTTGAGCGACTCCACGCGGGGCGTGTGCGGAATCATCAGCAGTTCGTCGGCCAGCTTCAAGACGTCGCGTGGAATGCCCGTCGCTTCATTGCCGACCACCAAGGCCAGTGGACCCTCCAGCCTGGCCTGGTCGAGCCGCGTGCCTTTGTGCGAAGAGGCTGCGACCACACGCAGGCTGCGGCCGCGCAGCGTTCCTACGGTCTCCGCCAGGGCCACCGGGATGACCGGTAGCCGGAACAGCGAGCCCGAAGCAGCCCGCACCACCTTGGGATTGAAGGGGCTGACGGTCTTTTCACCCAGCAGCACACCGCCCGCGCCGAAGGCTTCTGCCGAGCGAATCATGGTTCCCAGGTTGCCCGGGTCCTGGATGCCTGCGGCAAGGAGCATGAGCGGTTCGGGCGCTCGCAATGCGTCCTCGAGGCTCAAATCCTTCAGGTGGACGAGAGCCGCGACGCCCTGCGGCGACTCCGTGGCCACGACGTCGGCGAAAAGCCGGTCCGGCACCAGCAAGGTCTCGACATGGCTGCCGAGCTGGGGGAGGAGCCGCCGGGCCGTGGACTCGGCCGACTCGGCGAAAAACACGGCGCGAAAGCGCAGGCCGCTGCGCACCGCCTCTTCGACGATGCGCACACTCTCAATGGCGAGACAGCCCTCGCGCGTGCGCTCCGAGCGCGCGAACGCCCGCCGCAGCTCCTTGAGCAGGGCACTATGTCGTCCTGCAAGCCGGAGTTGCTGCAGCGTAGCGCTCACCCGGCAATCATACTGCCTGGGCTGAAGAATGTGGCCGAGCCGGGCGCGCCGCCTGACCCAGGTCGAGCTTGCAACCCGGCGATAGAAGCCTGAAACTGTAGCTACGGCGGCTGCCGGCGCTTTTCTTGCGGGCCGCCGGGGGATGTGTTAGTTTCGCCCCGCCCTCAGGGGAAAGGACGCGCTTTTGCCCGCCGAAGTCATCCGCATCAATCGCGAGAAACCCGAGCCCTCGCTGGTGGGGTACGTGGCCGAGCAAATCCGCCGCGGCGAGGTGGTCGGCATGCCCACCGATACCTTCTACGGGCTGGCCGCCGATCCTTTCAACCTGCATGCGGTGGACTGCATTTACGACATCAAGGGGCGCTCGCGGCACAAGCCGCTCTCGCTGCTGATCGAATCGGAAGACCAGGCCATGGAGCTGGCGCGGCCGCTGCCCACGCAATTCTTTGAGTTGGCGGCCAAGTTCTGGCCGGGCCCGCTGACCATCATCGTGAAGGCGGCCTCGCGATTGCCGCTCAAGGTGACCGCCAACAGCGGCAACGTGGCCCTGCGGGTGCCCGCGGCGACCGTGCCGGTGGCCGTCATCCGCGCTGCCGGCGTTCCCATCACGGCCACCTCAGCCAACCTGAGCGGCGCGCCGGAGTGCACGACGGCGGAAGGCGTCCGCGAGCAGTTGGGCAATCGGCTGCCGACCATCGTGGACGGCGGGCCTTCGGCGCGCAGCGTGGCCTCCACCATTGTGGACCTCTCGGACGAAGGCGGCGGCTGGCGCCTGCTACGCGAGGGAGCCATTCCCGCCAAGGAGATCGCGGCGTTTCTCGAGCAGGCATGAGCGCCAGTTCACGCCCCCGGCGCTGGCCGCGCCGGCTGCTGGTTTTCTTCTTCCTCGCGGCGATCGTTTATAGCGCACTGCTCTACCGGGAGATCCTGCGAGAATCCACCGTGGATGACGCGCAACCTGCCGACGCCATCGTGGTCTTTGGCGCGGCCCAGTACAGCGGGCGACCCTCCCCCGTGTTCCGGGCACGGCTCGACCATGCCTACGATCTGTTTCAAAGGCACCTGGCGCGCTTCGTCATCACCACCGGCGGCTCCGGAGGGGACCCGAAGTACAACGAAGGCAGCGTGGGCCGCGATTACCTGGTGGCCCGGGGCGTGCCCGAGCCGGCCATCATCGCCGAGACGCAAAGCAGTGACACCGAGGAGGCCGCCAAGCGGGTGGCCGTGATCATGCGCGCCAACGGCCTGCGCACTTGCGTAGCGGTCAGCGATGGGTACCACATGTACCGCATCCGGCGCATGCTCGAAGGGCAAGGCCTGGAGGCGCATGGTTCGCCGCGGCCGCAGGCAGTCTCCGGGTGGGAGCGGACGAAGCTGATCCTGAGGGAAGTGGGAAGCTACATCATCTGGCGGTTGGGGATTTCGTGATTAGGTGATCGGGTCACCGAACCAGAAGATCCCATCGCCCTCACTTCACTAGCGCCAACACTCTTGCCGGGCCGCCGGAGCCTCCGGCCAGCTTGGCGGGCGCAACCACGATGAGGGCGCCGGCCTCCGGGACGCGGCTGAGGTCGGCCACGTTCTCGATGTGATAGACGCTGTGCGAGGCGGTGTACTTATGCACCGGCCAGCTCTTCGAAGTGCCGTAGTCCACGCTCAAAGTGTCGATTCCCAGCCCAACCACATTGCGTGACTCCACCAGGAAGCGCGCGGTCTCGGGCGAGAAGCCGGGGAAGTGCATGGTGTTGGAAGCATCCGCGTTGCGATAGTCCTTCATGGAAGTCGCGCGCGCCGCCCAGCCGGTGAACGCTACCACGATGGCGCCGGCGGGAATCTGCCCGTTGGCCTGCTCCCAGGCGGCCACATCCTCGATTGCGACCTGGTAATCGGCGTTGCTTCGTACCCGATGGCGGACATCAAGAACCACGAGCGGGCCAATGAGCCGCTCCGGAGGAATCTGGTCCACGGTCCAGCGGCCGGCGGCGAAATGCGCGGGAGCGTCCACGTGGGTGGCGAAGTGCTCGGGCATGGAGAGGGTGCGGGTGAAATATCCGTCCTTCTCGATCTGGCCGAGTGGCCGCGCTTCAAAAGGCGACTTCTCGGTGCCCTCCCAGTTGGGAAACTTCTCGCTCAGCGGCTGGGTCAGGTCGATGACCAGGCTGAAGCCCAGCGGCGGCTTGGTTTCGGTCTTGCGCTGGGCGAACAGGAACACGGTGACAGCCATGGCGCCGGCAATCAGAAAAGTGCGCAGGTTCATGGTGGATCGGACCATCTCTCAGATGCCTCCTGGAGGGAGAAAGGTTCACTGCCTGTGGCTCAAGGCCCGGTTTCTGCGGGCTCCAGCCGGCGCAAGGCGAAACTGAACCACAGGGAATTGACGCCGTTATAGTCTACGCTGGCTTCCGCGGCGGCGAACCCGGCACGCTCGGCTACCAGGCGACAGGCGTGACAGACGGTGTCCGCAGGAATCCGGTACCGCCCATCCTTGCGCGTGGTAAAACTGCCTACCGCCTTCCCCGATGCGTCGAGCAAAGTGACGCTGGTACGCGGCAGGGGCCAGCCTGCGTCGTCGGTGACCACGCCCTCGAGCTGGCCGCGAGGCGGGAGGCCATCGGGCGAATAGTCGCGAGCCAGCCAGCCGGGCCCGCGGAGCGGGCGTCCGCCCATCTGCCCCGTGACCTTGCCGTGCTCCAGGGCAAGCACGCCATTCACGAGCACGTACTCGATCCCGACCGACGGCTGGTGTGGGTCGGCGAACGTGGCCCGGTCCAGCACGGTTTCCGGATCGAAGACGGTGATGTCTGCGAAATATCCGGGACGCAGCAGGCCGCGGTCCGCCAGCCGCATGCGCTGGGCGGGCAGGGAAGTGAACTTGCGGATGGCGTCCTCCAGCCGCAACACTTTCTCTTCGCGGACGTACTTGCCCAGGATGCGGGTGAAGGAACCATAGGCGCGCGGGTGCGTCTTGGTCGCGCCCAGCGGACCCTGCGGGTTGGTGGCGCCGGCATCGGTATCCACCGCGACCCAGGGTTGCTGCATCGCCAGACGGACGTCCGGCTCGCTCATCTCAAAATACACGGCGCCGACATTGTTGTGGTCAGAGATGATCAGATCCAGCGCCGCATCGAGGGGGTCCTTCTTCTGCCCGGCCGCGATCTCGGCAAGGTTCTTGCCTTCGTACTTCTTCAATTCGGGCGACAGCACAGACACGACCAGGACTCCCTCCGGGCCGGTGAGTCCCTTCCACATATTTTCGAAGCCGGGGACGCCGGTTTCGATGTCGCGTCGAATGGCAGCGCGCTGGTCTGGATCCCGCAAACGCGCGAGGTAGGCATCGGTACCGCCTTCCTGGTAGCGGGGTGGGACCAAAGCCGAAAGGGTGGTTGCCGAAGCCACGTAAGGATACTGGTCGGCGGTAACGTCAAGCCCGGCGGCGCGGGCTCGCTCGATGGCGGCCACGACCTCTTTCATGCTTCCCCAGTGGGGACGCCCGGCGACTTTGAGATGCCAGATTTCGACCGGCAGACCTGCTTCCCGTCCGATGTGGAACGCCTCCTCGAGCGCCTGCTGGATGCTCGCGCTCTCATCGCGGACATGCGAGGCGTAGATGCCGCCATGACGCGCAGCGACACGCGCCAGCGCAACCAGCTCGTCGGTTTTGGCGAACGAGCCGGGAGGATAAATGAGGGAAGTAGAGAGGCCCATGGCGCCGTCGTACATGGCGTCTTCCACCAGGGTCTGCATGCGGGCGAGCTCTTCCGGTGTAGGCGCGCGGTCCTGGTTGGCCAACACCGCCTGGCGCACCTGCGCCGCGCCCACGAACGTCCCGAGATTGATGGCCGTGCCTTGGTGCTCCAGCCGCCGGAAGTATTCATCGAGCGACTGCCAGTCCACGGTGATTTTGTAGGTGCGGAGGAAGTCCTGGAGCTCGGCCAGCGAAGTGCTGTTGACTGGCGCCACGGAGTTGCCTTCGCCGGTGATTTCGGTCGTGATGCCCTGGGTGAGCTTGCTCACTGCCTGCCGGTCCACCAGCAGCGAGAACTCGCTCTGGCCCAGCATGTCAACAAAGCCGGGCGCGACGACTTTCCCCTTGGCGTCAATGGTCTTCCTTGCAGTGACGCTTTCGGCGGCGCGACCGACGAACGCGACCCGGTCGCCGATGATTCCGACATCCGCATACACCCACGGATTTCCGGAGCCGTCCACAACCCGGCCATGGCGAATGAGCACGTCATACTCCTCCCCATGAGCGGAGGATAAGGCGAGGGTCAGGAACGCCAGCCGAAGCAGCTGTCGCATAGGGGTCAACCTGGGAACAGTCGGACACGTTACATGAATCTGCACGGGCGGCCAAGCTACCGGAACCAGAGGAAGGCAACGGCGGCGGCGCTGAATGTGCCGAGCAGGTTCACGGTGTCGTTGGAGAGGCGGCCGCACCTCTCCCACACTGCGCCGAGGAAGCTATCCACCACCATCCCCAAGGCGCCTGCGAGCACCAGCGGGAGGAAAGCGGCTACCGGCACTGCGCCTCCGGCCACACAGGTAGCGACCACCAGCGCTGCTGCCAACACTCCGCCACCGCTGCCGCCGAGGCTGACTCCGCCATCGGTGCCGGGCGCGATCGGCTTGCCACTGGTGATGAGGAAGGTCGGCCGGGCGGCGGCCTGCCCATACTCGCTGGATACCGTATCGGCGGCGGCTTCGGCCAGCGCGGCGACCGCGGCGGCCAGCAGCGGCATGGAGTTTTCGCTGCCCGGCGCAAGCGCTGCGGCGAGCGCCGCCATGGCCGTGTTGGCCAGGATCTGGGCCGCGGATCTGCCACTTCGACTCTCCGCCGTGCCCAGTTGCTCCTTGCGCGAGCGTCCCCAGCGAGTCCCTAACGCGGTAACAAGGAACAATGCCACCAGGCCCGCAAACATGGCTGGTCCTGCTCCCAGGTAGAGCAGCAGCGCCGCGAACCATCCCGCCAGCGCCCCACCACCGGTCACGACCCGCAGCACGCGGGCAGCAACCGCCAGCGCGGCAGTCAGCGTCAAAGCCATGGGCAGACGCTGAGCAACCTCGGTACCGCCGCCCGCCTGCAGGATGAGCCGGACCGAAGCCGCCAGCAGCAGTCCCGTGAGGGCGGCCCGCGCCCATGCAATGCGAGCGGTTGAAACCAAACGAACGGACGAGGAAGGGCCGAGCATGGCGGCGTGTTGGACGGAAACTGCTTGAGCCATTAAAATAGCCGGTTTGCGTCGTCATGACGCCTTTTTTCGCTGTCCGTCGCAGCGGGAGTCTGGATGAACTCATATCGAAGGGCTGGCCTGGCGGCGGTAGCGCTTGTCCTGCTAACCCAGTTGCTGGCCGGATGCGGAGAGACATTCCGCCCCGTGGTCACGCCCATTTCGGGACCCGGTGGCGACCCGGCCAACCTAAGGCTGGCTCTGGTAGTTAATCAAAACGGCGCGGCCGTAGGCAGTGTGAGTCACTATGATGTCGCCGGGGATACCGCCGGCCTCCTGCGTGACGTAGGCACCGGTCCGGTTCACGCCGCACTTCTCCCTCCCACGGGGAATCGCACGTACACGGCCAACCAGGACAGCGACAGCGTGAGTTCCTACGTCACCTTTCTCGCCGGCGGCGCGGTGCGAACCATCAGCCTGCCCGCCGGCTCGGCGCCGGTGTATGTTCACAGCAACGTCAACACCCGGATGTACGTTGCGGAGGCGGGCACGGACCGAGTAGGGGTGATCGACGTGACTACCGACGTGCTCGTCACCGAGGTGGCCCTGCCGGCAGGCAGCGCGCCGGTGGCTCTGGCGGGAACGCCCAGCGGTTCCAAGCTCTACTGCATCAATGGCAACGGTACGGTCACGGTAATTGCGAACATCGACAACTCCATCCTGGGCACGATTGCGGTGGGCAACACGCCGGTGGCCGGGGCGATGAGTTCGAATGGGGCCCGGCTCTACGTTCTGAACCAGGGGGATGCGACCGTTAGCGTGGTGGACACCGCCAGCGACACGGTGACGGCAACACTTGCAGTGGGTGCGGCTCCCAGCTTCTTGCGCTTCGATCCCCGCCTGCTGCGCGTCTATGTGGCCAACACCGGCAGCAACAGCGTGAGCATCATCAACGCCGATGCCAACTCCCCGAACTTCTTGGCGGTGACCACGGTCGCGCTAGATGCGAATCTACCGGCTGGCGTCGCGGCAGGTCTGGCCCCGGTCTCGATCGCAGCGCTTCCGGATGGCACTCGGGCCTATGTGGCCAACCGCGACAGCAACAACGTGTCTGTGATCAACACCAACAGCAACACGGTCGCCCGCACCGTGACGGTGGGGACCGGTCCGGTGTCGCTGGACGCGGCGGCGGACAGCAGCAAAGTGTTCGTGGCCAACCGGGTGTCGCAGACCATCAGCGACATCCAGACGTCGAATGACACCGTGGTACAGACGTTCGCGGCGCCCAAAGCGGACCCGCTCTGCACCGACACCGCAACCGTGACCTGTGCACGCCAGACGCCGGTCTTCGTGATCGCTACGCCCTAGCGGACCGCCTCAACGCTGCAGACTTCCGTTATCCCACCACCACGGCTTCGCGCTCACTCTTCCGGCGGCGGTTGTAGCGCATGGCGATGTTCATGAACATGCTGCCGCTGGGCGTGTCGAAGCACATGACCAGCGCTTCGGTGTCTTCCGTGCTCCTGGGCCCCTGTTCAGCAGGCGGTTCCGGGGGGTGAATCTTGAAGCGGAAGCCGCCGTCATTGAGCATGGTCACCGCGTTGCCGATGATCTGATTGGCCAGTTCGAACACGGTTTCCTGGATCATCATTTCGGACCCGGCCACGGGTTCGCCCATGAGCTTACTGGCCACGTTCACGGCCGTCTGGGGGTCGAGGTCGAGGATGATGCGGCCCTCGATGTCGCCCTGGATGTTGACCACGGCCGCGACACCGCGGCGGCGGTAAGCCGCTTCTTCCATGCTGACGCCGCCCATCTGCGTGGTGCACTGCAGGGTCTCGGCCAGCACCGCGTCGGCGGCGTTAATGAACGGCTGGATCAGTTCCATCCTCATTCCCGCACCTCCGCGGCCGTGAACTGGGTGGTGACGCCTTCCTCGCCCATCACGTAACGGACCACGTCGTAGAGCACCTCCGGCTTCACCGGCTTCTGCACGAAGTGGCGCGCGCCCTTCTGCAGGGCAGCCACGATGTTCTCCTGGTAGCCGACGGAAGAGACCATGACGATGCGGGCGTCCGGGAAGCGGGTCACAATGCGCTCGGCGGCCTCGATGCCCTCCATTTGCGGCATGGTGATGTCCATGAGCACGATGTCGGGCCGGGTACGCTCGTACTCAGTGATGGCGGTACAGCCGTCGCCCGCCTCGCCCGCCACCAGGCCCCCGAACGACTCGACCAGGCGTGCCAGGTTGCGGCGCGCGAAGACAGAGTCGTCCACGATCAGGTAGCGGACCGGCTGGTTGTCCTTGCTGCGCAATAGAGCCGCAAAGTTTTCCATATAGAGCACCTCTCAGTGTGTTCCGAGCAAAACCTTTCCCGCGTGCACGCGCTCGGGGGCGCACATCGCTTGCAGTGTGTTGGCCAGCGCGTCCAGCGGGACTACCCGCTGCACGTGGCCGCGTTCGACGGCGGTGCGGGGCATGCCGTACACCACGCAGGACTCTTCGTTCTGGGCGATGGTCACGCCGCCCAGCGCGCGCACTTCGCCCATGGCATCCGCGCCGTCCTCGCCCATGCCGGTCATGATCAGCGCCACGGCGCGGTCGCCGAACTGCTGCGCCGCGGAGCGGAACAGCACGTCCACCGACGGCCGGTGGCCGTTCACCCTGTCTTCATCCGAGAGCACCACCATGTCGCCCAGCGGCATCTGGCGGACGCGGATGTGACGGTTGCCGGGGCAAATGAGAGCGCGGCCGGCCAGCAGCAGATCGCCGGACTGGGCTTCCTTGACGTCGATGGCGCAGCACTCGTCCAGCCGCCGCGCAAACATTTCCGTGAAGCCTTCGGGCATATGCTGCACGACCACGATGCTGCCGGGGAAATCGCCGGGAAGCTGCGAGAGCATGTACTGGAGCGCATTGGGCCCGCCGGTGGAGATCCCGATGGCGATGACGCGCGTGGGCCGCCGGCGGAGACGCACCGCGGGCTTGTTCACCCGCCGCCCTTCCACCGGCACCTGGGGCGGACGGTTAGGCACGCCGTTCTGTGCCGCTACCTTGATCTTGCCGATGAGTTCGGCGGCAATCTGTTCCATGCGGGCCTGAGCCGCGTCGCGGGGCTTGGCCACGAAATCGAAAGCGCCCAGGGCCAGCGCCTTGAAGGTGGCGGAGGCGCCCTGGGTGGTGTGCGCGCTCACCACGATCACCGGGACCCGGCAGCGGCGCGTGACTTCGCGCAGCGTCTCGATTCCGTCCATGCGCGGCATTTCCAGGTCGAGGGTGACCACATGGGGCTGCAATTCTTCGATCTTTTTCAGCCCGAAGGCGCCATCCATGGCCGTGCCTACCACCTGCAGGGAAGAGTCGCGCTCCAGAATCTGAGGGATGAGCTTGCGCATCAGGGCGGAGTCGTCCACCACCAGCACGCGGACCGGGTCGCTCATGCCAGCACCTCCTCGTCGACGGCGCGGCTCAGGCGCTCCACCACCACCGCCAGATTCAGAATGAGCACGACGGTGCCATCTCCCAGAATGGAGGCGCCACTTACGAATTCGGTCGAGACCAGGCGGTCTTCCAGGGCCTTGATGACCAGTTCTTCCTCGCCCACCAGGCGATCCACGATGAGTCCGAACCTGCGTTCGCCCAGGGCCACTACGATGACGAAGACTTTGGACGCGGCGCTGGCTGGGCGTCCGGCCAAACGATCGAGCCGGACCACGGTCAGCACTTCGTTGCGCAGGCGGATGACTTCGTGCTCGCCCACGCGCCGGATCTCGGACTGGGGAGCGCGCGTGATCTCTACCACCGAGGCCAACGGTACGGCGTACATGCGCTCTTCCACGCGGAACAACAGCGCTTTGATGATGGCCAGCGTCAGCGGCACGCGCAGGAAGAAGCGCGTTCCACGGCCAGGCTCGCTCTCGATGCTGATGGTGCCCTTCATTCCGTCCACGACGGTCTTCACCACGTCCATGCCCACACCGCGTCCGGAAATCGCGGTTACGTGCTCGGCCGTGCTCAATCCGGGATGAAAGATCAAGGCCAGAGCCTCGGAATCGCCCAGGCGGCTGGCGTCCTCGGCGGTGATCAGGCCGCGCTCGATGGCCTTGGCCACTACTTTGTTGCGGTCGATGCCGCGCCCGTCATCCGCCACCTCGATGACCACCTGGTTGCCCTGGTGGTAGGCGTCGAGCCGCACCGTGCCCTCCGCGGGCTTGCCGGCTGCGACTCGTTCCTGCACGGTTCCAATGCCGTGGTCCACCGCGTTGCGCACCAGGTGCGCAAGCGGCTCGGCCAGAGTATCCAGGATGCTCTTGTCGAGCTCGGTGTCCTGCCCGGAGACAACCGTCGTGACTTGCTTGCCTTGCGCATGGGCCACGTCGCGCACGATGCGCGGGAAGCGGCGGAAGAGCTGCTCGGCCGGCACCATGCGCACTTTCATGACGCCCTTCTGCAGGTCGTTCAGCACCCGGGCCTGGAAAGCCAGCGTGTCCGCCAAGCGGGCACGCATCGGGTCCTTGGGGAAGCGGCGCTCGAAATCCTGCACTACCTGGTGCAGCATGGACTTGCCGATAATCAGCTCGCCCACCAGGTTGAGCACCTGGTCGATGCGCTCCGCGTCCACCCGCAGGACGTTCTCTGCGATGGGAGTCCGAGGTGGGGCGGAGTTTTCCACCGGCGTCGCCGTTTCTGCGGCCGACTTGTCCGCAGCGACAGGAGCAGGGAAGAGGTCGGCGTCAGCCGCTTCAGGTTCGCTTTCCGGCATCCAGCGCTCGATGCGCACGCCGGACACTACGGCCGGGATGCGGCACTTTTGCGCGATAGTTTCGGCGGAACGCTCCGAGGCGAGCGCAGCCTCCACCGCGGCTACCTGTGCTTCCAGTGCAACCTGTTCGGGCCGCAGAGCCAGCACCGTGCCCAATTCGTCCAGCACGTTGCGGATCAACTGCACGGCCGCGCCGCGCAGGGCGCAGTGCGGGTCCAGCGTGACCAAAAGGTTGTGGACGGCGGCGCCTTGGCTAGCCGCATCGGTCATCACGACCCGTTCGTATTCCGACCAGGCGAAGGCAGGCGCGGAAGATGCCTGGGGGGAAGGATCCGTCTTGCCTTCGATCAGCGCGCGCACGGCGGCGCACACCGGCTCGCCGGAAGGCACCGGCTGGCCGGCCCGGAAGGCACGCAGCATGGCTTCAAAGACGTCGGCGGCGCCGAGGACCACTTCGGCGAGGCCGCGTCCCGCGCGCGCCGCCAGTTCCGGCGTGAGCGCGTCTTCCAGTTGGTGAGCAAGCTCGCTCAATTCCCGGTAGCCGCAAGCGGCGGAATCGCCCTTGAGCGTGTGCACCGTACGGCGCACCGCCCGCACCGTTTCCGCGTCGCCGGGGCGTTTTTCCAGCTCGAGGCCCTGCTCGTTGAGCGCCTGCAACAATTCGAGGGCGCTCTCGAAGAAGAGTTCGCGCAGTTCGCCGGCCCGTTCTTCGTCGAACATGCTCACGCGTTCACCTCGATGCGGTGGTAGCAGGTGCCGTTGTTCTGGTGGACCATGCGGAACTTGTCGGTCAGTCCGAACAGGCTCTCGGCGTGTCCCACGAACAGGTATCCGTGGGGATTCAGGCAGCGGTAGAACTTGTCGATCAGACGTTTCTGTTCCGCCTCGTCGAAATAGATCATGACGTTGCGGCAAAAGATGAAGTCGTTGCGCTGGGGCAGGAACTCGGTCTTCAGGTTGTGGAAGTCGAAGTGAACCAGGTCCTTTACCGTTTTCTTCACCGCATAGCGGTCGCCCACCTTGTCGAAGTAGCGCAGGCGATAGGAGTAGTCCACCGCATCCATCTGGTGCTCGGGATACACGGCCTCCTGCCCGGCGCGCAGCACGCTGTAGCTGATGTCCGACGCCAGGACCTCCACTTTCCACGGCGGCGGGATCAGCGGCTTGGGCGTAGGCATCTCGAAGGGCAGGGGATTGCGCAGGTAGTAGTAGGCCAGCGCGTCGGCCACCAGGATGGCCAGCGTGTAGGGCTCCTGGCCGGTGGAGCAACCCGCGCTCCACAGGCGCAGCGTGAAATCGCGGCGCTCCTGCTTGCGATTCAGCATCTCCTCCAGGATGGTCTTGTGGAAGAGATCGAGCTGCGGCTTGTTGCGGAAGAAGCTGGTCTCGTTGACCGTGAGGTTTTCCAGCAGCGCGCCCAGCTCAGGCTTGCCTTCGCGGCTGGTAAGCAGGCGATAGTAATTGTAGAAGGTGTCGAGTTGGGTGGCCTTCAGACGGCGCTGCAGTCGGTCCTGGAGGAAGTGGACGCGCCGCTCATCGAAGTACATGCCGCATTCCTGATAGATCAGGGTCTGCAGCAGTTTCAGTTCGGCTTCAGTGAGCTGGACTGCCAGGGTCGAAGTTGCCATTAGGGTCTCGCTATCACCCGAATCTCGTTGTGTCGCTGATCTCGCCCGTCAGCGGGCAGCGGCCGAAGCGGCTGCCGTCTCGGCGGTCTCCGCCAGTTGCCGCAGTTCGCCGCGCTCCAGCACCCGCGCCAGGTCCACCAGGATCACCAGCCGGCTGTCGAGCTTGCCCACGCCGGTGACGTAACTGCGCTTGCCCTCCTGGAAAACTCCGGGGGCGGGCTCGATCTCCGTTTCCGGGAGCTTGAGCACTTCGCTGGCGGCATCGACGACCAGTCCGACCATGCGTCCGTCGAGTTCCGCCACCAGGATGCGATTCTTCTTGTGCGGCCGGATCTCCCGCTCACCGAAGCGTTTCCGCAAATCGAGCACGGGAACGATGCGGCCACGCAGGTTGATCACTCCCTCCACGCATCCGGGAGCGTCCGGCACCGAGGTGATCTCGGGCACGCGCACGATCTCGTGCACCAGGTGGATGGGCACGCCGAACAGCTCGCGCCCTACCCGGAATCCGACGATGTGCATCTCCCTGGACATGATCGTTCTCCGCTAGGAGCGGGACGACGCCGCGTAGCGCGACGCCTCCGTGCGCGCATAATCCTCTTGCGACTTGCGCGCCATGGCCTTCCGTCCGTTGCCGTTGGAGCCGTGGCCATTGCCGTTGCCGCTGTGCTCGGCATCAAGGGAGAAGCGATCCATCACTTCCAGCAGGGAGCGCGACATCCGGGACATCTGTTCGGCTGAGGCTGCCAGTTCCGTCGAACCCGAGGTGGACTGGCCGACCAGCTCGCGCATCTTCTCCATGGCCTTCATCACGCCGCGCGCGCCCGAGGCCTGCTCCTCCACCGAGGAGTTGATCTCGTGCGTGATTTCGTTGAGGCGCGTGGTGGCCTTGGCGATCTGCGAGGAGCCGTGGGACTGCTCGTTGGTAGCCGCCCCGATCTCCTGCGCGAACTTGTAGACCTCGGTCACGACGCTGGAGATCTTCTTCAGGGCCTGGTTCAGGTCGGTGCCCAGCGTGAGCCCGTCATTGACGATCACGGTGGACTTTTCCATGTTCTCCACCGCTTTGCGGGCCTCCTTCTGGATGCTCTGGATAAGCTCGCTGATCTCCTTGGTGGACTGCGCCGACTTTTCCGCCAGCTTGCGCACTTCGTCGGCTACCACCGCGAAGCCCAGCCCGTGCTCGCCCGCGCGCGCCGCTTCGATGGCGGCGTTGAGGGCCAGCAGGTTGGTCTGCTCGGCCAGGTCGTCGATCACCTCGATGATCTTGCCGATGTCGTCGGCCCGGTTCCCGAGCACGCCGATGATCTCCGCGGAGGCATGGATGGAGCCGTTGATGCGGGTCAGGCCTTCGGTGGCCTTGTCCATGGTGGTGATGCCGTTCTGCACTTCCTCGCGCGAGCGCTGCGAGATGTCCAGCAGCACGCGGGCGGTGTCGGCCACGCGCTGGATGGAAGCCACCATCTGATCGATGGAAGCCGAGGTCTCGCTCACGCTGGACGCCTGCATCTGGGTGTTCTTCACCATGTTCTGCACGTTGATGCTCATTTCGTGCATGGTGCTGGAGACTTCGTCGATCGCCGAAGAGGCGCTCAGGCTCACCTTGGCCGACTCCTCCGACGCCTGGGCCACCTGCATGGCGCCGCTGGAAACCTGCGAAGCGTTATCGCGCACGTCACGCGCCAGCTTGCGCAGGCCCTCGGTCATGGAACGGAAGGCATGGGCCAGAGTGTCTTTGGGCGAGCGCGGCTCGATCTCCACCGTCAGGTCGCCTCCGGCAATGTCTTCGGAGAGCTGCGCCATCTCACGGAGGTACTCGACCATGCCGTTGAAGGTCTGCGCCAGGTCGCCGATCTCGTCCGAGCGTTGGATCTCCACTTTGTGGTCCAGGTCGCCGGAGTTGCCGATCTCACGTGCCGCGGCAATCAATTGCCGCAGCGGCTGCACGATGGAGCGCGTGGTCACGTACGCAATCCACAGGCCGCACAGCAGGGCCAGGAGCGTTCCCACGATGGTGGCCACGGTGGTGAAGGTGGCCGCGGTGCGGCTGGACTTGTCCGATTCCTCTAGCGACTTGGTTGCCGCCTGGCCGGCTTCCGCCAGCGGCTCGGTGGACTTGCGCAGCCACTCCCCGGGGTCCTGCTGCAGATAGAAGACCTGCAGGTCGGCTACGGTGATGTTGCCGGCGTCCACTTCCTTGCGCTTTTCAATCAGGGGATTGGCAAAGCTCGCCAGCCATTCCCGCTCGGCGTCGCGGAAGCGCGTGAAAGCGGAGCGCTGCTGGTCGGAATTGGCCTTTTCTTCGGCCTGCTTCAGCAAGTCGTTCAAGCGCGCGTAGCCGCTTTGCGTGTACTCAGCTTCGCGGGTGTCGCCGCTCTGCAGGTAGTTGGCCAGGTAGAGGCGGTTCTGCATCATCTGGAACTGGATGCTCTCCGCCAGCCGCATGGTTTCTACCGCGCGCGCCGCGGAGGCCCGGGCCGAGTGTTCCCACTGCACCGCGGCAATATTCACGACCAGAAGCAACACGACGATCCCGAGGACCGCCCCGAAGCCCAGGTAAATCTTCCTGCCGATACTCATGACTGCGCCTCCGTGAGGGCTTGGCCTACTGGTTGGTCGGGTTGAAGCGGAACTCGACGATCGTGGTGGTCTCTTCGCCGGCTGCTTCGTACTTCCACTGCTTCAGGGCATCGACGGCCGCATTGACCAGCAGCGGGTGTCCCCCGATCACTTTGGTGGACTTAATCTCGCCACTGGGCGCGACCACGACCTCGACCTTCACCGACCCGGCCACGTTCATCTTCCTGGCGATGGCCGGGTAGGTGGGCTGAACGCGGGTCTTGACCTTGCGACCGCTGTCTTCCGTGGGTTGGGCGCAGAGCGTGGCTGCGCCGGCAAGGGCAATCAGCCCGATTGCGGCGGCGCGCTTGAGGATGTTCATGGACACGAGGGAACCCTCCTAAAGATTGAATGCCGGAACCAACCTATGCACGGGCCATGCCAGTTCTTGGCCGACCCCGATCGCCGGCATCCGATGTGGGATAACGCTCAATTCGTCAATCAGTTACTCGCGCAGGCGACAATCAGCCCAAGCTTCGGAATCGCTGTCTCTGGCGTCTCAATCGGGCTTGCTTACGACCTGAGGCATCTCAGCCTGAGACACGCCGGCCAACTGGCTCGTGCTTCGACTGTTGCTGAATCGGCACCCCTTCACTGTTTTGCTTGACTCAAATTGAGATGGCGGATTACCGTGGCTTTGGCGTTGATCCGCTTGACCTTATGGGCAATCCCCGGAAGACCCTGGGTGCCGGCACGGCTGGCTTAGAGGACGAGGGCAAGGTGCCGACCCTGGTTGACGACCAGGAGCTGCGCCGAGCCCAGGTATTGGCCGAGTGCGCCCAGATCCTCAACTCACGGTTGGATATCTCCGTCGCCCTGCGGGCTTTGGTGGGTGCGGTGGTCGACCTGAGTCGTGCCCGCTTCGCGGTCCTGCTGGTGCGCGAGGGTGAACGCCTCCGCCCGCTGGCCTCGGCGGCAGAAAGCCAGCAGCTTGCCCAATCTATCGCCTCCGGCTTCGAGCAACATGGCTGGCAAGGCGCAGAGGACCTGGTAGCGCGCGCCTGTGATAGCGGCGAGCTGGTGACCGGATCCATCTCTTCCAGCAACGGCCTGGAAGATTTGCTGCCCACGGGACAGGCGGTGGCCGCCCCATTCCGCACGCCGCGCAGCAAAGGCGCTTTGCTGGTATTCAGCCGCTCGCGGGGAACTTTTGATGCGACCCAGAAATCCCTGATCAGCGCCCTGGCCAACACTTCCGCGCTGGCGCTCGCCAACGCGGAGTTGAGCGCCACCGTGAGCGCTCAGTCCGACGAGCTGCGGCAACTGGTGGAGATGGCCGCCGAACTCGGCGCCGCGCGCGGACCGGAACGCAACCTGGCGGGTTTCCTGGTACGGGCTGCGGACGTGCTCGGCTTTGCCCGCGCCTTTGTCGCCTTGCGCGAGGGAGAGTCTTGCCACGTGCGCTGGGTCGCCGAAGAAGGTAAGGGACGCGAGGTGCATGTCGAACTGCGTCCCCGGCTGGCGCAGCGCGTCTTCGCTACTCGTGAGCCCTTCTGGTGTGACGACGTCAACCAAGCCGACGGCGGGCTGGCCGCGTCTGCTCCTTTTCCCGTGCGGCAATACCTGCTCATTCCGCTGGCGGGGAGCGACGGTGAGATCCAAGGTCTGTTCGCCCTCATCGACCGGAACGACGGCGGCATCATCACCGAGGAAGATGTGCGGCGGGCCTCGGGGCTGGCGGCCCCGGTGGCCATGGCGCTGGATTCGGCCGCCAACCTGCGGCTTTCCGAGCAGCACCGGCAACGCGTGGAGAGCCTGATGGGCCTGGCCCGCGAGCTCAACTCCTCCCTCCGCCTGCCGGATTTCATCCGCAGCTTCACGGTGCGCTCGGCGGAGATGTTAGGTGCGCGCGCCGGAGCCCTGGCCCTGGCCCAAGGCAAGATCCTGGACGTCGCCTTCCTGCACGATCCCGCGAACAGCCCCGACCGCAGCCTGCAACGGCGCCTGGGCACCGTGCTCACCGACCTGGCCGCCAGCCGGTCGCAGACCGTGCTCTCGGGCTCCGCTTCGGAACTGCTCACGCCGGCCGTGGCTTCCTCGCTGGGCTGGACCGACCTGGCCGTAGCACGCCTGGCGGGACCCAAGGGGGAACTGCTCGGAATGTTGTGCCTGGCCGAGCGCGGACGGCCGCTGCAGCCAGCGGAGCGGTCACTTTTGGAAGCGCTGGCCGGGCATGCCGCCGTGGCGGTGGAGAGCGCCCTGATGTTCTCCCGCATGGAGAACTCCAGCAAGCAGTGGACCGAGATCTTCGACGCCATCACCGATTTCATCGTGGTGCACGATGACCACAACCGCATTTTGCGCGTGAACCGCACCCTGGCGGACTTCATCGGCGTGCATCCCGCGGAACTGATCGGCGTGACCATGCGCGCCCTGATTTCCATTACCGCGGAAAGCGGTTCCGGCCACGCCTGTCCGTTCTGCCGTTCCAGCGCGGAGGCCGGGGACGAGTACATCCACCCGGCGCTGGAGCGCACGTATCTCATCTCCACTTCGCGCCTGCACGGCGAGCATGAAGAAGCGCTGCAGACGATTCACATCCTCAAGGACATCAGCGACCGGCGCGAGGCCGAGCGCCGCTACCGCGAGCTGTTCGACAATATCCAGGAAGGTTTGTTCTTCTCCACGCCGGAGGGACGCTTCATCGAAGTGAACGATGCCCTGGTGCGCATGCTGGGCTTCGCCAGCCGCGAAGAGCTGCTGCAGGTGGACATTCCCACGCAGCTTTTCTCGTCGGGCGAACAACGGCAGCGCTTCAGCGAGGCCATCGAGCGCTCCGGCGTGCTGCGCAACTTTGAAGAGACTTTGCGCCGCAAGGACGGCTCGCTCATCCACACCCTGCAGAACGCCATCGCCGTGCGCGACCCGCAAGGCCGCGTGGTGCAGTATCGCGGCGTCATCCTGGACATCACCGAGCTGAAGACCTTCCAGTCGCAACTGCAGCGCGAACGCGATTTCAACCGCAAGATCCTCAACAACACCCAGAGCATGATCATGGTGGTGGATACGGCCGGGCTCATCAGCTACGCCAACCGCCGCTGCTTCGAGGCCGGCGCCTACAAGGAACACGATCTGCTGGGCCACCGCCTGGAGGAGTTCGTGGCTCCGCCGCGGCGCGCCCGCCTGGCGGAAGCGTTCGCCGCCACGCTCGGCGGGCAGCAGGTGGACAACCTGGAACTGCCCTTCCTGCGCGGCGATGGCGGCACTTCCCAGTTCTCCGTCAACCTCAGCCCCATGCGCGACGACCAGGGCAACCCCACCAGCATCGTGGCCGTGATGACCGATGTGACCGATGCCGCCTTGCTCCAGGCCAAGCTCCGCCATACCGAGAAGATGGCGGCCGTCGGCCAGTTGGTCAGCGGCGTGGCCCACGAGGTGAACAACCCGCTCACCGCCATCCTGGGCTTCGCCGAGCTGCTGGCCGACCAGCCGGACGTTCCCGACTCGGCGCGCGGCGACTTGCGGCTCATCATCCAGGAAGCGCAACGCACCAAGGTCATCGTGCAGAACCTGCTGAGCTTCGCCCGCCAGATGCCGCCGCAGCGAAAGTCCATGCAGGTGAACACCATCCTGCGCCGCACCCTGCAGCTCCGCTCCTACGACTTCACCAGCCACGGCGTGGACGTCGTGGAACACATCGAGGAGAGCGTGCCCGACATCGTGGGCGATTCCCACCAGCTCCAGCAGGTGTTCCTCAACATTCTCAATAACGCCTACGACGCCGTGCGCGAGACCGGCCGCCGCGGCCACATCGAGATCGAGACCGGGTGCAAGGACGGCTTCGTCGAGATCACTTTCCGCGACAACGGCAGCGGCATCGCCTACCCGGAGCGCATCTTCGATCCTTTCTTCACCACCAAGGAAGTGGGGAAGGGGACGGGCCTCGGTCTGAGCATCTGCTACGGCATTGTGCGCGAGCACGGCGGGGACATCAGTTGCGCCAACAACACTACCCAACCCGGGGCCTGGTTCCGCATCCGGCTGCCGGTGGCGGGCACGCCGGAGGCGGCTGCCGCCGCACTGAGGAGTGAAGCATGAGCGCGCCAGCGGTGCCGCAAGAACCCGTGCTGGTGATCGAGGACGAGCCCTCGGTCATGATGCTCATCCGCACCACGCTGGAGCGCCATGGCTACCGCGTGGTCCCGGCCAGCTCCGGCGTGGACGGCCTGCGCATGCTGGCCGGCGGCGCCTATCGCGGCATCATCACCGATATTCGCATGCCCGGAGGCGTCAGTGGCGCCGACGTCCACGCCTGGATCGCCGCCAACCGCCCCGACCTG
>DATIGQ010000072.1 GCA_035454605.1 Terriglobales bacterium | reverse complement strand
CCGTAACACACTTTGGTAACTATTGAAATTCATATGGGGGATGCAATCTTGCCAAGCAGTGCTTTAATAGCTCTACGAGCGCGGACTGCGCTCGGGCTCGCCGATGCCGCGGCGCGCGAATGTGACGAAGGCGCGTCCGGGAGCATCCAATGAGTCAGGCAGAGATGCTGCTGCGGGTGGAAGGCTTGAAGAAAAGCTTCCGCTCGGGCTCGGCGGAGCTGGTGATCTTTGACAACCTGTCCTTCCAAGTGGGGAAGGGAGAGATGCTGGCCATCGTGGGCGAATCGGGCGCCGGGAAGAGTACCTTGTTACACATCCTCGGGGCGCTTGATAGGCCTTCCGAAGGTGACGTATACTGCGAAAAAATCGCGCTGCGGACGCTTTCCGACGACGGCGCAGCGGAATTTCGCAACCGGCGGCTGGGGTTCGTGTGGCAGTTTCATTACCTGCTGCCGGAGTTCACCGCGCTGGAGAACGTCGCCATGCCGCTCTTGCTGAGAGGGCGGCCGAAGCGGGAAGCGGAAGTCGAAGCCGCGAGCTGGCTCGGTGAAGTAGGGCTGGAAGACCGGGCGCAGCACCGCTCCGGCGAGCTCAGCGGTGGTGAGCAGCAGCGCGTGGCGTTGGCAAGGGCGCTGGTGACCGGTCCGCAGATCCTGATGGCGGACGAGCCAACCGGCGACCTGGATGCGCGCACGGCGGAGGCGGTGTTTGAATTGATTCGACGGCTCCATCGCGACCATCGGCTGACCTCGATCCTCGTCACCCACAACCTTGCATTCGCGCGCCGCTGTGACCGCGTGCTGCGGCTCCACCAGGGCCGAATTGAAGAAATTGAATCATTGGAATCATTGAGTCATTGAATCATCAGGAGTGCAGGAGAACGGAAGAGCATCAGGCCGTAAGGGAATGAGCGATAGGCAGTAAGCGGAGAGCGTGGACAGGCAAGTTGGGGAAGGCCCGCGAGCGCGAATAGGCGCGCGGCGAGGTCTTCCAGGGTGAGACCCCATTGTTCGAAAGATATACGGAGAAAGCGAGACGCGTAATCTTCTTCGCGCGGTATGAGGCCAGCCAGTTCGGCTCGCCGTACATCGAGACCGAACACCTGCTGCTGGGCCTGCTGCGCGAAGACAAGGCGCTGACCAACCGCTTCCTGCGTTCCCACGCCTCGGTGGAGTCCATCCGCAAGCAGATCGAAGGACACACCACCATCCGCGAGAAGGTCTCGACCTCCGTGGACCTGCCGCTTTCCAACGAGTGCAAACGCGTGCTGGCCTATGCCGCCGAGGAAGCCGAGCGCCTTTCGCACAAGCACATCGGGACCGAGCACCTGCTGCTGGGCCTGCTGCGGGAGGAGAAGTGCTTCGCGGCCGAGATCCTGCATGAGCGCGGGCTGCGGCTCTCCGCCATCCGCGAGGAGATCGCGCGCAGCACGCAGGAGAAGGCCACGCCGCAGCGGCAGAAGGAATCGTCGCTGCTCTCGGAGTTTTCCCGCGACCTGACCCAGGCCGCCCTGGACAACCAACTCGACCCGCTCGTCGGTCGCGAGCCGGAGCTGGAGCGGGTGGTGCAGATCCTGTGCCGGCGCACCAAGAACAATCCCGTGCTGATCGGCGAGCCGGGTGTGGGCAAGACGGCCATCGTCGAAGGGCTGGCGCAGCGCATCGCCGACGGCGAAGTGCCCTCGTTCCTGGCCGACAAGCGCATCCTGGCGCTCGACCTTTCGCTCATCGTGGCGGGCACCAAGTACCGCGGCCAGTTCGAAGAACGCCTGAAGACCATCATGAAGGAGCTGATGGAGAACCAGAACGCCATCATCTTCATCGATGAGCTGCACACGCTGGTGGGCGCGGGCTCGGCCGAAGGGTCGCTGGACGCGGCCAACATCCTGAAGCCGGCGCTTTCCCGCGGCGAGGTCCAGTGCATCGGGGCCACTACCCCGGGCGAGTACCGGAAGTCCATCGAGCGCGACCGGTCGCTGGAGCGGCGTTTCCAGTCGGTGAAAGTGCCGCCCCCCAACGAGGGCGACGCGGTACGCATCCTGGAGGGTATCAAGGACCGCTACGAGAAGTTCCACGCGGTCACCTACACGCCGGACTCCATCCAGTTCGCGGTGTCGCACTCCAATCGCTACATCCCGGACCGCTACCTGCCGGACAAGGCCATCGACCTGATCGACGAAGCGGGCGCGCGGGTGAAGCTGCGCCAGACCTCGCTGCCCGACGAGATCACCGACGTGCAGAAGCGCATCAAGTTCATCGTGCACCGCATGGAGAACGCCATCGCCAACCACGAGTTCGAGAAGGCGCGCTTCTACAGCGACGAAGAACGCAAAGAGCGCGAGAACCTGCGCGGGCTGCGCGAAAAATACCATCTCGACGAATCCTCCACCGGCGCGGTGAGCCGCGAGGACATCGAGGACGTGGTGTCGCGCTGGACGGGCGTGCCGGTCACGGCGGTGAAGGAAGAAGAGTCGCAGAAGCTGCTGCGCATCGAAGAAGAGCTGCACAAGCGGGTGATCTCACAGGACAAGGCCATCACCGCCCTGGCCCGCGCCATCCGCCGCTCGCGCGCCGGCCTGAAGAACCCCAACCGCCCGGTGGGCTCGTTCATGTTCCTCGGCCCCACCGGCGTAGGCAAGACGGAAGTGGCCCGCACCCTGGCCCAGTTCCTGTTCGGCAGCGAGAAGTCGCTCATCCGCTTCGATATGAGCGAGTTCATGGAGAAACACTCGGTCTCCAAGCTGATCGGGTCACCCCCGGGCTACGTGGGCTACGAAGAGGGCGGACAACTGACGGAGCGCGTGAAGCGCGCGCCCTATTCCGTGGTGCTGCTGGATGAGATCGAGAAGGCCCACCCCGACGTGTTCAACATCCTGCTGCAGGTGTTCGAGGACGGCCAGTTGACCGACGGCTTGGGCAACACGGTGGACTTCAAGAACGTCGTGCTCATCATGACCTCGAATATCGGGGCGCGCCACCTGCAGAAGCGCAGCGGCCTGGGCTTCCAGTCCGACAAGGAAGACCTAGTCGCGGGCAAGGTGGAAGAGATGGTGCGCAACGAAGTGAAGCGCACCTTCAACCCTGAGTTCCTCAACCGGCTGGACGAGGTCATCCTGTTCAACGCGCTGACCGAGCAGGACCTCATCCTGATCCTGGAGCTGCTGGTGAATCAGCTCAACCAGAACCTGGCCCAGCGGCAGATCACCATCACGGTGAACGAAGAGGCCAAGAAGTGGATCCTGGACAAGACCCTGGGCGACCGCAGCTACGGCGCACGCCCGTTGCGGCGGGCCCTGCAGAAGTACATCGAGGACCCGCTCTCGGAGGCCCTCATCCAGGGAACGATCACCACCCGGCCGGCGTTCATCGAGGTCTTTCTCGAAGGCGACAAGCTGTTCTACCGCCCGGTGGATTCGAAGGAGACCGAAGCGGTGCTGCTCTACGAGAACTAGGAGTCGGCAATCAGCATTCAGCCGTCAGCGAAAGCTGGCGGCTTTTCCTTTTCAACGCAGAGACCGCAGAGATCGCAGAGCGTTTCCAGGGGCGGCTGAAAAACAAGCACCCGACCTGTAGCGAGGTAGCTTGCTACGTCTCCACAAGAAGCAAATCCTCGTAACCCGGTTTCGGCTCGCGCATCTTCCACTGTAGCCTTCTGAACCGGCGGCGGGAGAGGCTTGCCTTGGCCCTGAACGTGGAACCCCATATCGCGCGCGACGAAGCGGCGCTGATCGAGCGCATCCGGCGGGGCGAACGGGCGCTGTTTCACGAGCTCATCCGCCCCTACGAGCGGGGCGTGTACCTGGCGGCGTATTCCATCCTGCACAACGAGGCGGACGCGGAAGAGGTAGCCCAGGAATCCATCCTGAAGGCGCTCCTGCACCTGGGACAACTCCGCGAGGAGGAGAAGTTCAAGTCCTGGCTGCTGCTGATCGTGGTGAACGAGGCCAAGATGCGGCGACGCAAGGACCGCCAGCACCTCTATGAATCGGTCGACGATCCGGGAACCGAATCGGAAGAAGGCGAGTTCCTGCCGCGCCAGTTCGCGGACTGGCGGGAGATCCCTTCGGAATCCCTGGAGCGCGCGGAAGTCCGAGCGGCGGTAAGCCGGGCGCTCAAGAGCCTGCCGGGAATCTATCGGGAAGTGTTCGTGCTGCGCGACGTGGAGCACCTGACGGTCACGGAAACCGCGCAGGCTTTGGAAATCAGCGAGGCGGCAGTGAAGACGCGCTTGCACCGGGCGCGGCTGCAGATGCGCGAGCAACTGGCGCCGGCCTTCGGACGGAGCTGGCTCGATCGAGTGGCGTGGTGGAGAGGGAAGAAGCCATGGTGAGTTGCGAACAGGTGTTGCGGGAATTGTCGAACTTCATGGATAGCGACATCGACGCGAAGCTGCGCGCGGAGATCGAAGCGCACCTGCGGACTTGCCATCGCTGCTCCGTGCTGCACGACACCACGCGCAAGGTGCTGCTGATCGTGGGTGATGAGCGCGTGTTCGAGATCCCCCTGGGCTACAGCGAGCGGCTGCACCGCTTCCTGGAAGAGCAGATGGGAGTGGGTGGGCAGTAGCGGGCCGGTTTGCCAGCGGTCAGCCTCTCATGGCAGAGTTGCGATTCTCCGGAGGCCGTCCCATGTCACTTCCGCGTACGCAACTCCTGCTTCTCGCGCTGCTCATTTCCGCGCACGGACAGGGAACGCCAAAGGCAGCGCCCGGCCCGGACGCGCTTTGCACGTACTTCGAAGCGGTACTGCGCGAGGCGCCGGCGAAGTTTGCCGCGCTGCGCGGCAAGCCCATCGAAGGATTCACTCCCATGTGGGAGGGCAAGCTGAAGGCACCCGGGGCCACAGGTTGCGAGGCCAGCGAGCAGGGCTATTTCTGTTCGCTGGGTTTCCGTCCGGACCAGGCCAAAGGCAAGCGCGAATTCGCCGCCCTGGGGAAGCGTGCGCGGGCCTGCTTCCCGGGATGGACGGCAGAGGACTCGCGCGACGAATCGGCCTGGCGGTTTGTCCTCGCCCGCGACCACACGCGTGTCTCCGTGGACTACAGCGGCCTGGTTCCTTCCGGCGACGAGGAGGACGAACAGCCCGAACTCACGCTCAGCGTTTACATCGCCGGGAAATGAGTTGCGCAAGCAAGAAAAAGCCGGCGGCGGGCGCCGCCGGCTTCGGGAAAACCTTTCTGGCTACTTTTTCTCTTCGGACTTCTGGGACGCCGGCTGCATCTTGCCGGACTTCTTGCCCTTGGCCGTGGCAACGGTCGCAGCTTCGTCCTTCACGGTCCAGAAGTCGGGGTTGGCGGCCACGATGGCATCGGTAGGACGGCTGAGCTCGGGCCGCACGGAGATGATCTGGCTCTTGGTGTGGTCGATCGCCTGGCGAGCAAATTCAGAGTAGCGGCGACGGACCGCAGGCGTGAAGACCGCCTCGTGCTCCTTCTTCAGGTCGCGGTCGAGATCGGCGAGCGAGCGCAGCGGGGTGAGGAACAGGATCCCCGGCGTGCCGCCGTACTCGACTTCGTAGGCCGCCCAGGTTTCATCGATGTTGGCGCGCTTGTGCATGTCGATGGATTCACGTTCCAAGTCGGTGAAGTCCATGCCGTAGCCGGGACGAACCTCAACGAAGCTGACCTCCCAGTGGCGGGCGTTGGCGAGGTCGAACTTGCCCAGGTTGTAGGAGAGGTCCTCGCGCAGCTTGGCCACGATGTTCTTCCCGCTTCTTTCGGATTCAGCGATGCTGCGGTTGAACTCGGCGCTCTGGAAGGTAGCCATGGCGGTCTTGTTGAAGCTTTCTTCGGAGCGCTCGACCTCGGCAAAGCTGTTGGCGAAAGTGAGGAACACGGTCTGGTTGCTGTCACCCGTGAAGGGGCGAGCGGCGATCCAATGGAATTCGGCGTTGCCCGCATTCACGGCCTGACGCACCTGGCGGACGGCGGCGTCATAGGTGGCGCCGTGGCCGGGCGCGGTCTCGGCCTTGTAGACGCGCAGAATCTTGGGCACGCTGTGGTCGCCGGCCAGCGCCACCAGGCTGGAGACCAGCAGGAATGCCAAAAGCAATGCGAAATGCTTCTTCATGGGGGAATCCTCCGGATTGTTGGCTGTCAGAACGATCAGAAGCGCGCTCGCGCTTCCGGGACTGGAGAAGAAAAGACCGACACATTCTAGACCCCTGGGCAGCGAATTGCCAGTCAAGGCAGGCGAAACCTTGCGCTGCCGGGCCGGTATCCAATCAGTAATCCGCAAAACGCTTGCATCCGGCGGCGATGTACGGCGCAATGACGCCAGCAGTGCACCGGGTACACGAGGACGGCAGCAGGGGCGCACGCGGGTCCGCACCGTGGGTGGCGATGGCGGGACTTGCCGTGCTGGCGAGCCTGCTGCTGGGCGTTTCCCAATTCGCTGCCGAGCTTTCCTCCCAACGACTCCAGCAAGAGGTGGACCGCCTCTCGATGGACCTGGCCGCAGTACGCCAGGAACAAACCATGTCCGCCGTGGTGTTGAACCGGCACCGCGACTCCATCGGCTTCCTCTACGGGACGTACAGCTTCAGCGGGCCGCCCGGAGTGGTGCGCCGACGCGGGAAGCTACGCATGCGTTTCTCCGGCACCGGATTCGTGGTGGGCCCGGGCCTGATGGCCACCAACCGGCACGTCGCGGAGCCGTGGTTCGAGGACGAAGAGGCGGACGCGATGATTCGCCGGGGCGCGCAGCCCAGGCTGGAGCGGCTGGAAGCGTTTTTCCCGGGACTGGGTGAGGGCCTGCTCATCACCCAAATCCATGTGTCCGACGATGCCGACGTGGCCGTGGTGAGCTTCAAGCCGCAAGGCGCGGCCAGCACCTTGCGCGCGTTGCCGCTGGCCGCACGGTCCGCGATGCCGGGTGATCCGGTGGTGGTCGTGGGCTATCCCATGGGCGCGGCAGCCATGGTGGCCAAGAGCCCGCGCGCCGTGTACCGGAGGCTGGTGAACCGCGAAGATGAAATCGGCGTGACGCGTGAGCTGGCCAGCCTGTCGCTGATCCGGCCGTCGGCCACCTTCGGCCACCTGGGCGACGTGGTGGGACACAACCTGATCTACGACGCGGCTACCGCGCACGGCGGCTCGGGCGGGCCGGTGTTCAATGCCCGCGGAGAAGTGATCGGCATCAACGCAGCCTACCTCGAAGGTTTTTCCGGGAGCACGCTGGGCGTAAGCGTGGAGGCGCTGCGTCCGGTCATGGCCCAGGCCGTGGCCGGCCCGTAATACAACGCCAACCCTCTCAGCGCTGTGAGCCGTCGCGGCACAGCCGCGCAATCGCTGCGCAGTGAGCGAGCGTGCCTCGCTGTCCGGCATCCCCCAAGAAACTTGGAGACGATTCCCCTTCCCGGACGTCCAAGACCCGGGGGAGAGATGGCCAGGTTCCAGTTCGTGGTCAACGGCCGCTCACACACAATCGAGAGTGAGGCGGATACGCCCTTGTTGTGGGTTCTCCGCGATCAACTGGGGCTGAAGGGCACCAAGTACGGTTGCGGCGTGGCGCAGTGCGGCGCCTGCACGGTGCACCTCAACGGGCGCGCAGTTCGTGCTTGTGTGCAGCCCATAGCCGCGGTTGCAGGGCAGCGCGTGGTAACGATTGAAGGTCTTTCCGGCGGCGGTGATCATCCCTTGCAGCAGGCGTGGATCGAGGAAAACGTTCCGCAATGCGGTTACTGCCAGACCGGCCAGATCATGCAGGCGGCCGACCTACTCTCCCAGCATCCCCACCCCAGCGACGATCAGATTGCCGAGGCCATGGCGGGAAACCTGTGCCGTTGCGGCACCTATGAACGGATCCGCCGCGCCATCCGGCGGGCAGCGCGAGCGCCTGCGAAGAGGTCGAAATGAGCGCGACCGTTCCATTCACGCGCCGCCGGTTCATTGAGGTGACTCTTTCCGCCGCCGGTGGTCTGCTGGTCACGCTTCATACAGACGCTGAAGCGGGAGCCTTCGGCGATAGTTCCGAAGCGATTTCTTTGAACGCCTTCGTAGAGATTTCTCGCGATGGCAGGGTCACGATTGTGGCTCCGGCGCCGGAGATCGGGCAGGGCGTGCGCACGGCGCTGCCGATGATCGTGGCGGAAGAACTCTGTGTGCCGTGGGCTGAGGTGCGAGTCGCGCAAGCGGAGGCCGATGGCCGTTACGGCCCCATGGCGGTGGGCGGCAGCGACAGCGTGGCTGAGTACTGGCCGCTGCTGCGTCGGGCCGGCGCGGTAGCCCGCGAAAGACTTATAGCGGCAGCAGCGCAGCGGTGGAACGTCGAGCCTGGGAGTTGCTACGCCGAGCGGGGGCAAGTGATTCATCGGTCTACGAGACGCGCGCTCCCCTACGGAGAGTTGGTCGAGGCTGCCGCCACTCTGCCTTCGCCGGAGAGGGTCCCCTTGAAGGACCCGACCGACTACCAGATTGTCGGCAAGGCAACGCAACGCATCGATCTTCGGGAGATCGTCACCGGCACGGCGCTGTACGGGTTCGACGTGGAGATGCCCGGACAGTTCGTGGCCACCGTGGCACGCTGTCCCGTGCAGGGCGGGCGGGTGAAGAGCTTCGATGCGGCCGGCGCGCTGGCGGTGCCCGGGGTGCACCAGGTGGTGGAGATTCAGCCGCTGGTAGTGGACAACGATTTCTACGGCGCGGTCCGAGGAGGTGTGGCTGTCATCGCAAAAGACTCGTGGGCCGCCATACGCGGGCGCGAAGCCCTCCGTATCGCCTGGGAGGAGGGGCCTCACGCCGACGACAGCACGGAACGGGTTCGGCAGAGATTCGCCGAGTTGAAGAAGAAACCGGGAAAAACCGTCGTACGCGCCGCCGAGAACGCGAACGATGAAGAGAGGGCGGGCAACCGGCAGTTGGAAGCCGAGTACGAGCTGCCGCTGATCGGGCATGCCTGCATGGAGCCGATGTGCTTCACGGCCGACGCGCGACCAGACCGCTGCGAGCTGTGGGGGCCGACACAGAATCCCCGGGCGCTCCGGGCCTACGTGGCGTCAGCGCTCGGGCTGCCCGTCGAGGCCGTCAAGGTTCGCCTGACGCTGGAGGGAGGCGGTTTTGGCCGGCGCCTTTCGTACGACTACGGGGTCGAGGCGGCCATGGTCTCGCGTGCCGCGGGGGTTCCGGTGAAAGTGTTGTGGACGCGAGAGGACGACCTGCAGCATGACTACTATCGCACGCCAAGCTACCACGTCATGCGCGTCGGCCTGGGCCCGGAAGGCGAAGTCCTCCACTGGTATCACCATGTTTTGACCGCGCCGCTGCGCGTGCACGCGCAGGGCACCGGTGTGGACCACCCGGAGCTGTACGACATGGAAGGCGCGGCCAACCTCTTTTATGGAATTCCCAACATCCGGGTGGAGTACACGCCGGTGGAGATCGGGTTGCAGATGGGTTCCTGGCGATCGGTTTCTCATTCCTTCAACGTGTTCGCGGTGGAGTCGTTTGTGGACGAAATCGCAGGCGAGGTCGGAGCTGACCCGCTCGCGCTACGCCGCAAACTGCTGGGCAAGCCGCGCGAGGTCCAACTTGCGCTGCCGTTGCCGGGGCGGCGCGGGCGTCCCGCCTGGGACACCGGCCTGCTCCGGCGAGTCCTCGATACGGCGGCGGAGAAGGCCGGCTGGGGAACGCCACTACCGGCGGGTTGGGGGCGAGGCATCGCCTGCTGTTACTTCAAGCGAACCTACGCGGCGCACGTTGCCGAGGTGTCGGTCGGCAAGGAAGGCCGAGTCCGGGTGCATCGGGTGGTGGCAGCCATCGACTGCGGCCTGGTGGTCAACCCCGACGGTGTCGCCGCACAAATGGAAGGGTCCGTGATGGACGGAGTCGCGAGCGTGTTGCATTGGGAGATCAGCCACGACCGGGGACGCATCCAGCAGAGCAACTTCCACGATTTTCCGTTGCTGCGTATCACCGAGGCGCCGCGCGTGGAGACGCACATTCTTCCCAGCGACCGGCCGCCTGCGGGCACCGGCGAACCGCCCTACCCCTCGGTGGCGCCCGCGATCGCCAACGCCATTTACGCCGCGACCGGCACCCGGATTCGCCGACTTCCGATCAGCGCCGGAGTCCAGCCGTCCCCCAGGGGCAAGGCCGCCTCAGGGCTGTGAGCCGTCGCCGCACAGCCGCTCAATCTCCGCCCGCAGGTGGCGGAAGTCGACCGGCTTACTGACGTAACCATCGAAGCCGGCGGCGAGGGCGCGCTCGCGATCGCCACGCATGGCGTAAGCCGTGAGCGCGATGACCGGCAGGCGGGCGAGCTGCGGGTCGGCGCGCAGACGGTTGAGCACCGCATAGCCATCGAGCTCGGGCATCTGCACATCGAGCAGGACGAGGTGAGGCAGAATTTCGCGCAGCTTGTGGAGCGCCTCCTGGCCGTTGTCAGCCTCGATGACCTCGCATCCGTCGGCTTCCAGGACGTCGCGGATCAACTCGCGATTCGTGGGATTGTCTTCTGCCAGCAGGATGCGCTTCATGGACGAGCCACGTGTGGGTTGCGGGCGACGGCGGTCTGGACCTGGGCGAGCAGCTCCTCCTTCCAAACCGCGCTCTTGCGGAAAAAGGCGCTGGCCTGGCGGCGGAGAAACTCGACGTCCTCGTCGGTGAGGTCCTTGGCGGTAAGCACGAAGACCGGAATGTCGCGCAGGGCGGAGTCGTCCTTCATCTGGCGGATGACTTCGAAGCCATCCACGTCGGGCATGAGCAGGTCAAGCAGAAGGCCGTGGGGCGGATCGCGACGCATGGCTTCCAGGGCCTCGCGGCCGCCGCCGGCTTTGGTGATGCGATAGCCGGCAACCTCGAGAACTTCCGCCATCATCTGCAAGGATTGGGGTTCGTCGTCGACCACCAGGATGGCGGGCGGCCCGTCGCTGCGCGGGATCCACTTGCGCACCGCCTGCAGCAGGACCTGTTTGGCCACGGGCTTGACCAGATATTCGGCGGCGCCCAGGGCGAAACCTGTGTTCTTCTGGTCCACGACCGAAACGATGATCACCGGGATGGGAGCGGTGGAAGAGTCCGCCTTCAGTTCACGCAAGGCTTCCCAGCCGTTCTTGCCGGGCATGAGCATGTTGAGAGTGATGGCGTCCGGTTGCAGCTCGCGGGCCTTGCGCAAACCTTCGGCGCCGGAGGCCGCGGTCTGAAGGGCGTACCCCTGGGGCGACAAGTACTCCACCAGAAGCTCGCGGGCCGCGGGCTCATCATCAATCACGAGAACCAGCGGCCGGGAGCGGCGCGAAGGGCGAGGCTGAGTGGAGGCTGCATCGCGGGGCCCTTCGCTCGGCTGTGCCGCTGGCAGGGCGAAGCTGAAGCGGCTGCCCTTGCCGGGCTCACTCTCGACGCGGATGGTTCCGCCCTGCTGTTCCACCAGGCGGCGGGTGATGGCCAAGCCGAGGCCGGTACCCTCTTTGACGCCCCGGGTGCTGTTCCCGACCTGACGAAACTCCTCGAAGATGACCTCAAGCTCGTCCGGTGCGATGCCGATACCCGTGTCCGCGACGGAGACTTCGACGAAGCGCTCCTGGGGCGCGGATTCGACCGAGACCAAGCCCCCCTGGGGAGTGAACTTGATGGCGTTGGAGATGAGGTTGTAAAGGATCTGCTTGAAACGGATGCGGTCCGCGAACACGCGCAGAGTATCCACGCGGGTTTGCAGGCGGACCTTGCGGGACAGCGCCAGCGGGCGGACGGTGGTAAGAACTTCCGGAAGAGCTTCGGCCACGGAGAACGCCTCGGGGTGGAATTCGATCTGACCGGCTTCGATCTTGGAGAGGTCGAGGATGTCGTTGATGAGCTGGAGCAGGTGGCGGGCTGCCTGCCGGGCATGCTCGACGTAACGGCGCTGCTTGGGGTTGAGCGAACCGGCGATCTCCTCGCTCAGCAGATCGGAGAAGCCGATGATGGCGGTGAGCGGAGTGCGCAGTTCGTGACTCATGCTAGCCAGGAAGCGGCTCTTGAGCCGGGTGGCATGCTCGGCCTCGCGGCTGCGCTGTTCGAGTTCGCGGTTCGTCCGGGCGAGCTCAGCGTTCAGGTTGCGCCGGGCGGCTTCATCGCGCCGGCGCTGGGTGAGGTCGCGACACACCGCGACGCTGCCGACCGGATTGCCGCCCTCATCCAGCACGGGGCGGGCGCTTACGGAGATCCAGCGCTCTTCGGGGACGCCGGGAGGTCGCACCAGCATCTCCACGTCATCCAGCGATTCGCCCTGGAGGGCACGGACACTGGGAATCTGTTCGGTGGTGAAGGGCGTGACGCCGTCGGCGCGGTAGAAACCGAAGTGGCGCGGCCAGTCGGCCATGGGTGGGGGCGTCGTGGGACGGCCAAATATGCGTTCGGCAGCGCGGTTGAAGGCCAGGAAGCGGCCCCGGTCTTCATGCACGACGACTGCTTCACCCATGCTGTCCAGAATGGATTGCAGGATGTGCGTCTGTTCCTCGAGCGCACGCGCGGCTTGCTGTCGCTGACGATCGATGCGATCCAGCGCGACCGCGTTCACCCAGGCGAGGGCACCGAAAGCCACTGCGCTGGCGGTGGCGAATAAAGCCACACCGAAGCGTGCCTCATAAAGATGTTGAGTTTCGCCTTGCAGGCGCAGCCAACCCAGGATGGTGGGAGCCAGCAAGGCGGCAGGAAACAAGCGTCGGGCCATCATGCCACCCGTGGTGTCGCTGGCGAACGGCGCCGTGGGTCCCTGCTCGAGGCGGGAGGAAAGGACACCCAGGCTGAGCAGGAGAAAGGTGGCGGTGGTATGGAGTGCAATCGGGGTGAACGACCCCAGGGCGTAGAGATGCCGGACGCCATAGGCGTAGCCGATCAGACCCAGGAAGGCCGCCAGGAAGACGACGGTGGCAAGGCAGAACCGCAGCCACTGGCCAAGGCGGCGGGAGGTCTCCATGAGGAGAAGGGCCAAGCCGAGCAGGAGAAAGTTCAGAGCGGTGATGGGCGCCATCCGTCCGAGGTGCGAGGTCTCGACTGCGGGCCCGGTTTCGACAAACAGCAACTGATCAATCCCGGCGTTCCAGGTGAAGACGTACTCGCTCAAGCTCAGCGCTCCCACCAAGGCCACGAGACCAGCGCAGATCATGGCGGCGATGCGGGGGCCACGCTTCCTCTCGGAAGCCGAGTCGGGCGCCAGAAACCAGAGCGCGATGCCGGTCAATACGAAGCCCAAGGCCGTGTTGAACTTCATGGCTACCAGGCCAGGAAACACGCTCTTGAGGGAGGCGATGTCGAAGAGCCAACCACAGAGGACGCCAAGACCGACCAGGGTGGTGCCAAGGCCGGCCGCGCGGGCGAAACG
>DATIGQ010000071.1 GCA_035454605.1 Terriglobales bacterium | reverse complement strand
TGCTGAGGCGTGGGCTTCTTGTCCTCCAGGCCGATGACGTATTCGCGAATGGTGGTGGCTCCCACGTAGGAAGCTACGTTCTGCGCCACGCCTTTCTTCTCCAGGTAGCGTAGGTAATCGCCCAGGGTGGTCCACACAATGTCGTACTTCAGGTCGCCCTGTTCGGCGGTGTGACGCCGCTTCATCTCCTCGGTGAGGGGGCCCATGGACCAGCCCTCGCCGAAGATTTGCGTAGTGACGCCCTGGCGCAGTTCGCTCTGCGAGCGCCCGTCGATGATGAGCGATTCGGTCGACCAGGAAAGCATGTTGATGAAGCCGGGAGCCACCGCCATGCCCTTGGCATCCACCACGGTCGTCGCTTTCGCGCCGTGGAGGTCGCCGAGGGCGGCGACTTTGTCGCCCCGGATGCCGACATCCGCGCGCTCCGGTTTGCCGCCGGTGCCGTCATAGACGGTTCCGCCGCGGATGATGACGTCGTAGCTCTCCTCGTGTTGCGCGTTTGCCGCAGGAATGATGCACCACAGCGCCACCGCGGCCAGCCCTGCACCCAGCAACCGACGAATCTGCATTCTTGCCTCCCGGGAAAGACGCACGCTACGCCCCCGGTGGAAGAGTGTCAACCACGCGTCGCGGCATCACGGAAGCGCCGCCCATTGCGGAGTTACAATGCGTGCGGCGCGGACAACCGCGTGCGCCCCGCGCGCTTCGAACCTAGTAGGGTCCGCTGATCCCGCGGGACCTGCGCGCTCGAAACCCATCGACCGGCTGAGTGAGGACAACTTGCGCAAGGTACTCATTGGAATCGTGGTGCTGGTGGCGCTGGTCGCCATCGTCGCCCTTGCGCTGCCCTCGCTGGTGGACGTGAACCGCTACCGTCCCACCATCCAGGCACAACTGGAGCAGCGGCTGGGCCGCCAGGTCACGCTCGGGCCCATGCGCCTGCGGGTGATTCCACTGGCCTTCCGCGCCTCGGGTGTCGCCATCGCGGATGATCCGGCGTTCGGAGCCGGAAGGATCTTCGCCCAGGCGGACGAAGTCTACGTCCGCGTTCGGGTTTGGCCGCTGCTCCGCGGAGAAGTCGAAATCGATGCCCTGGACCTGGCCCGGCCGCGGGTGGAGCTCATCCGTTCCACCGATGGACTCTGGAACTTCGAGAGCCTGGGCCGCAAGGGAGCAGGCGAGCCGGCAGCGACCGCACAGCGGTCGTTCTCGCTCAGCGAACTGCGCATCGTGGATGGACAGCTCGCGGTGACCGACCCGCGTCAGCAGCCTGCGCGCATGGTGTACGACCACATTGACCTCACACTCGAGGATTACGCGGCCGGGCAGCCGTTCTTCCTTGAGGCCACGGTTCATTTGCCCGGTGAAGGCGCGCAGAAATTGGCGCTCTCCGGCCGTATTGGTCCCCAGCCCGACGGTGACTGGCAGGCAACGCCGTTTGACGGCAAGCTCAACCTGGAGCACGTCACCCTCGCCGCGCTCGGGCAGTTCCTCAACTCAGGCGCGTTCTCGAGCGTTGGCGGTGTCGCCAGTGGCGAGGTCGCCGTCGTCAGCCGCGGTGGCAGTCTGACATCATCGGGATCTCTTCGGTTGGAGCAACCACGCATTCGTGGCGCGGAAGTCGGTTTCCCCATCGCTGCCGACTACAGCCTTACGCGCGAAGCCGGCTTGTTGCGGATCGAACGCGGAGACCTTCGCCTGGGCGCTACGCCGCTGAAGGTGACCGGCACCGTCAACACTGCGCCGACACCCGCGCAACTCGATTTGCGCCTGGTGTCCGGTGACGTATCCATCGAGGAAGCGGCGCGTCTGGCTTCGGCGTTCGGGGTGGCGTTCAGCCCGGGAACGAAGGTGGCCGGACGCATGACGGCGGATCTCCAGGCACGCGGTCCAGCTTCGGAGCTGGGATTCACGGGGACCATCAAGGCGCGGGACGTGGCCATCAGCGGCGCCGGTTTGCCCCAGCCGGTCAAGGTGCCGGCGATGATCGTGGACATGGCGCCCACCACCATCCGGGCGCCGGAATTCACCGCCTCGACCGGCGGCACCACCGTGAGCGCTGCGTTCACCGTCAACGGCTACACCTCGCCCGAGCCACGCCTGGAGGCCAGCGTCCGCGCGCGCGGGGCCGAGATCGGCGAAGCGCTTGCCATCGCCCGTGCCTGGGGTGTCTCCGCGGCCGAAGGCGTCAGCGGCTCGGGTGCCCTGGACCTCGACGTGCGCCTGGTGGGCGCGCTGAAGAACGCCGCGGCCCGCAGCTATTCCGGAACCGGCCTGGTGGAACGTGCCACGCTGCGGCTTCCAGCGCTGGCCAAACCGCTGGGCATTGGCCGCGCCCGCCTGCGGTTTACCGAGAGCTCCATGGTGGTGGAAGAGCTGGCCGCCACGCTGGGCCAGACCCGCGCTACGGGAACCATGGTGGTGCGGAGCTTCGATGCCCCGCGCACGGAATTCACCCTGGCGGCCGACCGCATGGACCTGGCCGAGTGGGCTCAGATCTTCTCCGGCGGCGCGTCGCCGGCTTCCGCGCGCGATTGGCGGGTGGTTCCCAGAGCACAAGCGGCTGCGGCTCCGCCCAGCTTCTTCTCACGGATGGTGGGCACCGGGACGCTTAGCGTGGGCACGGTGGTCTATGACCAGCTCACGCTGAGCAACGTCCGCTCCAACGTCACCCTCGACCACGGCCTCATTCGCATGGCGCCGCTCACCGGCGAAGTCTACGGGGGCCGCGCCTCGGGCACGCTGGTGATGGATACGCGCCAAACGCCCGCTACCTTCGAGCTCACGCACAAGATGGAGCGGGTGGATGCCAACAAGCTGCTTTCCTCGGTGTCTTCCGTGAAGGAAAAACTCTTTGGCCTTTTGGCGACCAACGGCAATGCGTCGTTCGCGGGGTCGGGTCAGATTGCCCGCTCGCTCGACGGCAGCGTGCTCCTGGACTTGCGCGACGGCAAGATCGCCAACATGGACCTGCTGTACGAAATCGCCAACGCCGCCAAGTTCCTGGCCTACAAACAGAAGATGCGCCCCTTCACCGACGTTGCCAGTCTGACCGGACAAGTGGACCTGCAAGATGGCGTGGCACGTACCCAGAACCTGAAAGCGGTCATCAGCGAAGGCACGCTCGCCGCCGCGGGCAGCGCCAGCCTGGTGGACCAGTCGCTCAACCTGCGCGTCACCGCCGTGCTTTCGCCCGAGTTCAGCAAAGAGGTCGGAGGCACGTCCGTGGGCGGTTACCTGACCACGGCGCTGGCCAACCGCAAGGGGGAATTGGTGGTTCCGCTCATCGTGACCGGAACCTTTGAGAAACCCCGCTTCGCGCCTGATGTCGAGAAGATCGCCCGCATGAAGCTGGAGAACCTGGTACCGAGCCTTTCCGATCCGGGCGGGCTCACGCAAGGGATTCTGGGCGCGATCCTGGGCAAGAAGGAAACGTCCGACAGCAACCAGAAACCGCAGGGGGAATCGGACCAAACCGAAGCTAAGAAAGAACCAGGGGCGCCGCCCACGAATCCGCTGGAAGACGTGCTGGGCGCGATCCTCGGCCAGCAGCAGAAGAAGAAGGAACAAAAGCCGTCCCAACCCGCCCCGCAGCAGCAGCCCTCAGACCAGGAACAACAGCCGCCCGAGCAGCCGAAATGAAGGGGTGTACAACCGGGGTAGCCTACGACCCAGTATCTTCCAACTGCCCCTGCTCCAGCTTTTCCTGGCAGTCGATGCAGAAGCGGGTCCAAGGCACGGCTTCGAGGCGCTTAGGGTTGACTTCTTTGCCGCAGCTCACGCAGTTGCCGAACTCGCCCTCGCGGAGGCGGGCCAGAGCCGACTCGACCTGGTGCAGGAGCTGGCGCTCATTGTTGCTCTGACTGAAGAGGAATTCCTTGGTATAGGAGCTGGCCGCCTTGTCGGCGATATCCTGGGCGGTCTCCACGTCCGCAGACCGGCCGGCGAGCTCGGTGTTCGATACGACACGGCGCAACTCCTGCTGCCGGGCTTCCAGCTTCTTGCGGAATTGCTCCAGTCTTTTCTTGTCCATGCTTCGTCCCTCAGAAGCCGATTCCGTGACGCGATTAAACCTATGATGATAAGCGTCGTTCAAAAGATGCGTCAACTGCCGCGGGTTTGGCCCTCCCGGCGGCGCGCCGGAAGGCGAGCCTGGACGTGAGGCAGGGCCAGAAGGTGAAGAACCTCTTTCAACCGGGGGCGCGTCGACCTCAGCTATGCCCGTTCCCGGCGGTGCGCAGCTTGCCCGGCATGAAGTGATAGGGTGGCCAGGGACCCGAGATCACCAACTCGCAGTTCTTGAGCTGGCGTGTGGCCTGACCGTAGCGGCTCTGGTACTTCTCCACCGACTTGTGGTCGATGAGATGGGCGATATCGATGAGCAGCCCGCCCGAGTCCGCCTTGCGGCAGCAGACCTCTTCTTCCAGGGGCGAGAACAGCTTGTGCACCTGTACCGAAAGGGCGCGCGCCTTGGTCTGGCGTTCGCGCTGCCGAGCCGCTTTCTCTCGCAGCTTGCGCAGGTATTCGCCACCCGCGGCGGCGGGGAGCACTACTTCCTCGGCGGCCGCGACCAGGGAGCCATCCCTGATCAGCACCTTGAGGTGCATCTCGGCCTTGCCGCGCAGCCTGGAGACACTGGCCAGGAAGGCCTTGCGGTTGCCCCGAACGGCGCGCCGCAGCGCCTCGTCGGTCTCAAAGACTGTGCCGAAACGGAAGGGAAGGACGGTGGTATTGCGGAAGCACTCGCTCACCACCCGCGCGTGGTCGAGGATGGCCTTTTGGTCGAGCGTGCCGGTGCGGGTGTACTCGCTGACGATGACCGCGAACTCTCCGCTGGGATAGCCGTAGACTTTGGCACCCTGGATGCCGCTCATCCCCTCAATCAGGAACGGACGCCGTGCCCTGGATTCACCCTGAAACGCCTCTTGCTCCGTAATGCAGTATGCATACCACGGCATGGTCCGTCCCTCCGAAGTTTGGACGCGGCGGCTGGGCCGCAGCGCTGGTTTTTCAACTGCAGGCGACGACTCTACTCAGTGGAAGTGACTGGTTTGTATTGGGCGAAACCTGGGACCACGGCCGCTCGTAAGCGGTCCATGTCCGACTTGAGTTATGTTACTTCTTTTGTAACGCCAACCGCAACTGTTAGGTTGATTTTCCCGCGTCCTCTACTTGCGCTTTTTCTTCTTGCCGTTTTCCGCTGCCGCCCGGGCTTCCAGCGCGCGCAGCATGGTGCGCTGGATCTCATCGAGCGGCGCAGGCTTCCCGGTCCAGATCTCGAACTGTCGGGCCGCCTGGTGGATGAGCATCTCCCAGCCCAGGATGACCTGCGTTCCCCGCGCGCGCGCCTGCTTCACTAGGCGCGTTTCGGCCGGAACGTAAACCATGTCGAACACCACGCGTGCGTTGATCTCGTTGTCGCGTAAGGGAGACTGGCGTCCGCCGCCCATGCCGACCGGCGTGGCGTTGACGATGGCGTCGAACTGCATCTTCTTCAGGTCGGAGCGCCGCAGATACTTGGCGCGCGCCTGCTTGGCCAGCCGCCTCCCGGCGGAAGCGGTGCGGTTGAGCACGTAAACTTCGGCATGGCGCTCTTTCAGACCGAAGACCGCCGCCCGCGCTGCGCCTCCGGCGCCCAGCACCAGCACCTTGGCGCCCGCGATCTGGATGCGCTGTTCCAACGGCCGGATCACGCCCGCAACGTCGGTATTGAAACCATAGAGCTTTCCGTCCTGCGCCCGGATGACGGTGTTGCACGCCCCGATTTTGGCCGTGACCGAGTCGGTGTTATCCAGGTGTTTCAGGATGACTTCCTTGTAGGGCATGGTGATGCTGAGCCCATGGATGGGAATGTCGCGCGCGCAAGTAAGCAGGTCGGTAAGGGTCCGCGCATGCAGCGCCAGATACACGGCGTTGACGCTTTCGCGCCGGAAGGCGGCATTCATGATGTGGGGGGAAAGGGAGTGCTCGATGGGGTCGCCGGCTACGCCGTAGACACGGGTGGCGGCGTCCACCAGATTTAGCCGGTAGACGTCCAGCAGCGTGCGTCCCGCAATCTGTCCGGGCGCGGTTTCCTCGCCCGCCGTGGCGGCCGCGAAGGTGAACACACTGCCCGCCCGCACGCCCAGCACTCGACTGATGATCCCCTGCTCCCCCATGCACACGCCCACCATGGAGTGCTTCTCTGCCTTCTGCTCCAAGAACTTCATCATGGTCACGTTGTCCGCCAGGCACTTGGCGGTGGTGACCACCTTGTAGAAATCGGCTGGGATGCTGCGCATCTTTTCGAAGGTCTGATCCAGCTTGCGCGTAGCCTTGAAATCGTGATGGGAAAGAACCAGTGCCGCTCCGCTGCGCAGGCGGGAGAGCTCTTCCGGCCGGGCCTTGCTCGCGCTGGCCAACTCCAGGTCTACCAACTGGCAGCCGTGGGCTGCGGCCCGGACGAGCAAGCTGATTTCCGCCGCCACCGAACCCCGGAACTTGCCCCCGTTGGCCGCCCGGCGACAGGTGGCGATGGCCAGCACGTCGGGGTGGTATTCCAGGAAGGCCTTGATGCGGGCCAGCCCACTTGCCGGCTTGCGAATGTAATCTAACCTAAACTCAATAAAGGGGTTATCCCTCACCACCGCCTGCGCCTTGGCGACCATTTCGGCGGCGCTGGAGCCGGTGATGGCGACACAAATGCGCGGCAGGCGCGGCGGCAGCAGCCGCGGGACGTAGGTGGCAGTCGCCGACATTTTTGCAGGCGGGGCGCGCGAATATTACAGGTGCACAAGGAGCAATGCAACAGGGGTTGCACCTTTCTTACCGGTAACCTGTCCTTTGGTACCTTAGGGGTTAATACGGTTTTCCTTGACCCCTGCGGGGCTGTTTGCTAGCGTTCAATCCGGAAAAGGCCTTTGGGGCGTGGTGTTTGCGCCCTTTGGACCCGGTCTGCCGACCCTTCTGCGGTGGCAACTTCCGGAGGAAATTATGAAACGAACGGGACTTGTCCTGATTATTCTGGCCGCCTCTGCGCTGGCCCAGGAAGCGGGGACGCAGGTCGCCGCCACCAACATCGAGGAGTGGAAGCAGGCTCCCACCTACTCGGACGTGAATTGTGCCGGCTACGTGACCAAGGAGTCCATCTCCAACAGCGTTTATCTGGCCGGCGGCTGGAACACGCCGCACGCCACGCGCTTTGGCGACCGTGACTACGTCTACCTGGACGGCGGCGGCTTCCAGGAGGGGCAGGCCTTTGCCATCCTCCGCCGGATGCGGGACCCCAATCGCTGGCAGCCCTATCGGGGGCAGAGGCGTGAGTTGGCGGCGGTGGGCGACGTCTACGCCGAGATAGGCCGTGTCCGCATTGTCGGCACCCGGGATCGCATCGGGATCGGCGTGGTCGAATTCAACTGTGATGCCATGATTCCCGGCGACCTGGCCGTTCCCTGGAACGAGCGTCCCATTCCCCAATTTTCGTATCGCGCCCCGTTTAATCGCTTCGCGCCCCCCAATGGCTTGCTGACGGGGAGGATCGTCGGCGCCAAGGATTTCGATACCATCGTGGGCACCGGCCAGAAGGTGTATCTGAACATCGGCGCGAACCAGGGAGTCAAGGTTGGCGACTATTTCCGGGCTACCCGCAACTACGATTTCGCCAGCCTGGAAGCGATTGATTCCCTCTCGTACAAGGCCTCCATCCCGGATGATTCGCAGAAAAACTCTCCCAAGTATCCCCGGGGCCGTCTGAAAGAATTTCCCCGGCGTTCCCTGGCAGAGATGATGGTGCTGAATGTCACGCCCACCAGCGCCACGGCGATGCTGACCTACGCGATCGAGGATGTTCAGGTCGGCGATGGAGTGGAATTGATGGAGCCGGTACCGCCGCCTCCTCCGCCGCCCATGAATCCGCCGACCATCTCCTGCACGGCGCAGCCGCCCTCGGTTCTGGTGGGCGAACGCTCCACCATCACCTGTGAAGCGGCCAGTCCAGACGGCCGTCCGCTGACCATCAGCCATGCCTCCAGCGCCGGCAACGTTTCCCCCACCGACGGAATCGCGGTGCTCGACACCTACAACACCACGCCCGGGGTCATCACCGTGCGTTCCACGGCCACCGACGACCGCAACCTTTCGGCTTCCGCCATGACCAACGTCAATGTTGCGGCCCCAGCTATTCCGCAGGCCAGCAAGCTGAACGAGATTCAGTTCCGCCGCAACAGCGCCCGCATAGATAACCAGGCCAAGGCCATGCTCGATGACCTTGCGCTCTTGCTGCAGCGCGAGCCGGATAGCCGTGCCGCCATCGTAGGCACGGTAGACGGCGATGAAAAGGCGGGCCAGACCCTGGCGACCAAGCGCGCGGAGAATGCCCGCGACTACCTCACCCGGGAGAAGGGCGTCGATGCCGGCCGGGTGGACGTTCAGACTTCGCCCATGCCGGGGAAGAAGGCCGACCTTTGGGTCATCCCCTCCGGCGCCACCATGCCAGAACAGCAGTAGTTTCGAGCACACACCGGGCGCGTGTCTTGCACACGCGCCCGTTTTTCTTTGCCTGAAAAATCCGATTGGGCTACGCAGCCTGGCCTGCGCGGTCGCCGAACACTTCCGCTGTGAATGCCTCCACAGTGGCTCCATGCTTCCAGGCGTCGGGTGAAAGGCCGGCCTTCAGACAGGCTTCGTCGAGGAACATCTCACAGGACCAGCCGTGCTCGACCGCGACTTGCGGCAGCAGCAACCCGCGCTGGAATCCCCGGCTCACCAGCAAGCCGTGCTGACCTACGATGACCGCTCTCGGATCGATGCGAAATAGTTGCGAGAGCACGCTGATCTCGATCTGCAGACGCGAGCCTTCTTCCTCGGTTACCGGCAGGAAGCGGGGATCATGGAATGCGGCCGCGACCGCCGTTTCCACCACCGTCGTGCACAGCGATTTCACGGGATAGACAAAGCCCACGCATCCGCGCAGTCGATCGTCCAGATGCAGGGTGGTGAAGGCGCCACGAGGCTCAGCCAGATGCGCCGAGGGATTATTGGGCTTCCAGTTTTCTCGTCGTACCGCGGCCAGAATGGCGCGCCGCGCGGCATCAAGCAGAAAGCTCCGTTCCTGTGGAGAGTATTCGGGAAAGAGGGACGGAAGCGACGGATTGTCAGGTTGCGGCAACATCGCGCTTCCTGCGCCGGCTGAGTACAAACGACGACCTGCGGCGCTGGCGCTCCAGGAAACTGCGGTCGATCTTCGACCAGAAGGCAGCAAAGTAATCGATGGCCGAAACCATGGACAACAGGACCATGAACCAAACGGAGAGGTGCGCGATCACCTCAATGGGCAGTACGGCGGCGCCGACTGTCCATGCCGTCCAGCGTGCATTCAGGATGGCCGCTACCACCGTAACCACCTGCACCGCCATCTTGAATTTGCCCAGGTCGCTGGCTTCGATGGTGAATCCCTCGGAGGCGGCGACGCTGCGCAGCCCACTCACCAGGAACTCGCGGCCCACGACGATCACCGCCATCCAGGCCGGTACTACCTCGGGGTTGAACTGCACCAGCGAAATGAATGCGGCGGTGATGAGCAACTTGTCGGCCAGTGGATCGAGCAGCATCCCCATGGTGGTGATCTGTCCACGCTTGCGGGCCAGGTAACCATCCAGCTTGTCGGTGAACGACAAGCCGATGAACAGCAGGGATGCCGCCAGTTCCCGCTGGCCGTGGGCGCTGGAGAACGTCTTACCGAACAGCAGCCACAGCAACAGGGGCACGCCGAGGATGCGCGTCAGCGTGATGTAGTTAGGCAGATTCACTGTCCTGGTTCTGGGTTTGTTCGCCGCCGAACAAGTGGGGTCGGACAACCGCGCGCCTGTTGCGATTATCCTCCACGCTCCCAGCGGAAAGCAACGCGCGCGTCGTGCACTCGGTGTCGTCTCCTCCCGCTTGGGCTCATGGCCTGCGGCGTCGTGCCGGCCGGCTTGACATCCTATCAATGGTGATATATGTATTACACTTACGGAAATGACCATAACATCTGATAAGCACGCCCCCTGGCTGTTGTTGATGTTTCGCCTGCCGGCGCGGCAGGCCAGCCGCCGCGTGGAGGTGTGGCGCAAGCTGCGGCGGCACGGAGCGCTCCCCTTGCGCAGTTCGGGCTACGTGCTGCCCAATACGCCCGCTGCCCGGGAACACTTCGAATGGCTGGCCGCAGCCATTCGCCGCGCCCGCGGTGAGGCCTCGGTGGTGCAGGTCCAGGCCATCGACGACCTGCCCTCCGAGGAGCTGCGGCGACAGTTCCTGGAGGCCAGTGCGGGCGAGTATCAGCAGCTTTTGCGCCAGCTTCGCCAGGTCGCTGCCGGTCCGCGAAAATCGGCGGGCGCGCGGCTCACGCGCCTGCGCCGGCGCCTGCAACAGATCGTGGCGGTCGATTTCTTCGCTAACCCTCTGCGCAATCGCGTGGAAGCGGCGTTGGCGCGCGCCGAGGCGGCGCTGGCCGGCACGCCTCCGCCCGCCGCCAGCGCGCGCCGGGAGCGCAAGGAGTACCGCCGCCGTACCTGGATCACGCGTCCGCGCCCGGGTATCGACCGGGTCGCTTCCGCCTGGCTCATCCGTCGCTTCGTGGATACCGACGCGCGCTTTGCCTTTGCCGAAGATGCGGCGCGTCATCCCAACGCGGTTCCTTTCGATATGTTCCAGGGTGGCGGATTCGGCCACCGCGGCGACGATTGCACCTTCGAGACCCTGCAGAAGGAGTTCGGCATACGCGATGCGCGCGTCACTGCCTTGGCGCAGATCATCCACGATGCCGATCTCGGGGACGAGAAGTTCGGCCGCCGCGAAGGGGAGGGCGTGGAACGCGTCCTGCTGGGCTGGGCGCAGCAGGATATCTCCGACGACGAGCTGTTGCGCCGCGGCATGGACCTGATGGAAGGCTTGTACCGGGCACTGCCATGACCGAGGCGGGCGTGTCGATGTCGCATACTCCAGCGGGCAATCCGGCGGGCACGCTGCTGCTGCAGCGCCGCGAGGTGGCAGCCCTTCTGGATCTCGGCGAATGCGTGGAAGCGGTCGAGCGTGCCTTTCAACTTCACGCGCGGGGCGAAAGCCTGCCGCCGGGAGTGCTCAGCGCCTATGTTCCCGACGGCGGCTTTCACGTGAAGGCAGCCGGCCTCAAGCTGGAGCGGGCCTACTTCGCCGCCAAGTTCAACGGCAATTTTTCCGGCAACGCATCGCGGTTCGGCCTGCCCAACATCCAGGGCGTCATCCTCTTGTGCGACGCGGAGAACGGCTACCCGCTGGCGCTGCTGGACTCCATCGAGATCACCATCCAGCGCACGGCCGCGGCCACGGCGGTGGCGGCGCGATACCTGGCCCGGCCGGAGTCCGAGGTGCTCACGGTTTGCGGTTGCGGCAATCAGGGAAGGTCGCATCTGCTGGCCTTGTCGCGCGTGCTGACGCTCAAGCAAGTCTTCGCCTGGGACGCCGACCCTGTCCGCGCGCATGACTTCGCACGGGAATTCTCCGAGCGGCTGGGTGTGGCGGTAGAGGCCGTCGACGAGCTTCACACCGCCGCGCGCCAGAGCGACCTGTGCGTCACCTGCACCTCGGCTCGCCGCTGGTTCCTTGCCTGCGAAGACGTCCGGCCGGGCACGTTCATCGCCGCCGTCGGCACCGACAGTCCTGACAAGCAGGAACTCGACCCGCAACTGATGGCCGTGTCCCGAATCGTCGTGGATTCACTCGCCCAATGCGCGGAGTTCGGCGAACTGCATCACGCGCTCGAGGCGGGCCTGGTGACGCGTGAATCGGTGTGCTCCGAACTGGCCGATGTGGTAGCCGGGCGCAAGCCGGGCCGTACTTCACCGGAGGAAATCGTTCTCTTCGACAGCACCGGCGTCGCGCTGGAAGACGTCGCTGCGGCGGTGGCGGTCTACCACAAGGCGTTGCGCCAAGGCGTAGGCCAGCGTCTGGATTTTGCGGCCTGAGGACGCCTTGGCGGACGTCCCGACGATTCCCGGCCCGCCGCATGAGTCCTACTCACGCCTGTTCCTGCGCTTCTTGCGCTTCGGCCTGCTGGCCTGGGGCGGACCCGTGGCGCAGATCGACATGATCCGTCACGAACTGGTGGAGCGCGAACGCTGGGTCACCCACGACCGCTTCCTGCGCACGCTCGCCGTGTACCAGGTGCTCCCCGGGCCGGAAGCGCACGAGCTGTGCGTGTACTTCGGCCTGCTCTCCCGCGGGCGTCTGGGCGGCGTGCTGGCCGGGCTGGGATTCATGCTGCCCGGCTTCGTGCTGATGCTCCTGCTTTCCTGGCTCTATGCTGGCCATGGCATCGATCAGGGAAGCATGGCCGCGGCCTTTGCCGGCGTGCAGCCGGCGGTCGTGGCCTTGATCGTGCGCGCCATCGGGCGCATCGGCAGCCGCGCGCTCACCACACCTTGGCTCGGCCTGCTGGCCGCGCTCGGGTTCCTAGCTTCCGTGATTGGCTTGCACTTCCTGTTCACGCTGGGTGGTTGTGGAGCGCTTTATGCGTCGCTGCGGCGCCGCAAGCGCGTGGTGGCGCTTGTGCTGTTGGTCCTGCTGGCGGCCGGCTTACTTTGGCTTCCGCCTCCACCGTCGGCATCGAGCATTCGGGAATCAGGGTCGGCAGTACACACACTCTCCGTTCCTGCGCTGTTCGTTTCCGGCCTGCGCACCGGCCTGCTGACGTTCGGCGGAGCCTACACCGCCATTCCGTTCCTGCAGCATGACGCCGTGGTGCGCGCCGGGTTCATGACCAACCGCGAGTTCCTCGACGGCATCGCGCTGGGCGGCGTGCTGCCTGCTCCCCTGATCATTTTCGGCACCTTCGTGGGCTACATCGGCGGCGGAGTGCTGGGCGCGCTCGCGCTCACGGTGGGCATATTCCTTCCGGCGTTTTCCTTTACCCTGGTCGGACACGAATACCTGGAGCGGGCCGTGCACAACCCCGCGCTGCACGACTTGCTCGATGGCGTCACCGCCGGCGTCGTAGGGTTGATTGCGGCCACCACGTTGGATTTGGCGCGCAGCGCGCTCACTTCGCCTGCCTCGCTCGCGATCTTCGCCGTTGCACTTCTTGCGCTCATCCTTTGGCGCGCCGGCTATGCCGTTGCCATAGTGATGCTGGCGGCGGCGTTGGCCGGATGGCTCTGGCTCAGATAAGCCGCCGGGAGACTCTGCGCCAATCGCCGCCGTGTAGAATCGA
>DATIGQ010000070.1 GCA_035454605.1 Terriglobales bacterium | reverse complement strand
GCGCTACCGCGATGGCCTCGTCGTAGCGTTCCAGGTCCTGATAGGCGCGGGCCAGCCCGTGCAGCGCGTCCGCAAAGGCAGGATCGATTTCCAGTGACTTGCGGTACTCGGCCACTGCTTCCTCGTGCCGGCCCTCCGCGAACAGGTCCAGCGCCGCGTAGTAATGGTCCTCGGCCGCGTGCTTGTTGCCGGAATCACTCATCCTCGCCGGATTCTAGCATGCGGCTTTCGGGCTGTAGGCTGCCAGCCGCCGGCTGGCGGCGGTCTGCTATTCTGAACGCACGATGCGCTACATCCTGCGCTTCCTCTGGAACGCCACCCGCGGCCATCGCCTCGCGCCCTGGCGCAGTCCTTATCTCAAGTGGCGCATCGAGACCTACTGTGGCTTGAAGATGAACCAGGTGGGCTTCCTGGAATTCTGGGGATTCTTCTGGCGCGAGCGCCACAACCTCACCCGCTTCCTGGAATGGACCGCCGAGATGGACCGCTATGCCCGCCCCAAACCCCGCAATCCCTGAACGAGAACCGGGTACTGGGTACTGGTCTACTCGCTTGCGGCCGGCGCTTCGCCCATGAGGATGCCGACGTCGCTGCCCTTGTCCGCGCCCAGGGCGCGCGCCGCGGCCCCGCGGTGGGTGGCGATCTCCAGATAGCCCATCGATCCCAGGATGCCGAACACCTCGCCGGCCGCGCCTTGCGCGTATGCGGTGTGCATGCGCAGCACTTCGCTCTTGCCCACCAGGATCTTGAATGGCGGAGGCTCGGGCTCGAAGATCTGGGGCACGTCCTTGGGCGTGAAGTTGGTGATCAGGTTGCCGAACTTGTCCACCTTCAGCACCACGCCCTTCATCAGCTTGTCGCTGATGGGTTTGGGCTTGGGCGCCGCAAAGCGCACAAAGTCGGTGATCTCGTCGCCGAACTTCGCCACTTCCACGCCCTTGCTCAGCCACCCGGCCACGGCCGCGAACAGGTCGCGCCCGTGGAAGGTCTGGCTCATGGGCTGCAGGAAGTAGTGCTCGGCGGTGATATGAAACACCTGCAGGCGCTCTTCCATCTCGTACACCAGGGAGAGCACGCCGTTATCCGGCGCCAGGAAGATGTGCTTTTCGGTCACCGCCAGCAGCGGCCGCCGCGATGTCCCTACGCCCGGGTCTACCAGCACCAGGTGCAGCGTGTTCGAGGGGAAATACTTGTACGCCTGGGCGATGGTCAGCGCGCCGTCCAGCACGTCATACGAGTGCAGGTGGTTGGAGATGTCCACGATCTGTGCCTGTGGGTTGATCAACAGGATCACGCCCTTCATCGTGCCCACATAATGGTCGCTGGTGCCGAAGTCGGTGGTGAACGTGATCAGGCGTTGAGGCACGGACGCTGCGCTCCTATTTGCGAAAATTTGTCGGCTGAGAAAGCCCTCGGAAGTTATCGCGCCATCACGCCCGGTGTCAAGGAAGTTACGAGCCGTCAGCCACAAGCTTCGAGCTGGGAGCTAGCAGCTAGACGCCAAGAGCCAAAAGCCAAAGCCAAGAGCCAAGAGCCAAGAGCGCTTATCCGCTAGCGATACTCCTCATATCCCGCCGGCAGCTCGAACAGCGCTGCTTCCTGTGGCCCTTCGAAGATGCTCTTCAATTCGAACAGGTCGCTGCGCACAGGGACGCCGCCGAGCTTCACATCGGTCCACACGCGAACTGTGCGCCCGCCTTCCCCGTACTCCCATTTCTCCACGGCGCGCCCGCCGAGCGTCTCCGTTGCGACCTTGCGGCAATCTTTCGATCCTTCCACGCACACGTGCGCCTTGCCGTCCGCCGGCGGCGCCAGTTGCGACGCCAGCACCACCAGCGCCCCCAGCCGCGGCCACGCCGCCAGATTCCGCGCCGTAAGCGGGATGTACTTCCGTATGGCCGCCTGGCGAACTTGTGGCAGCGCGGCTCCCGGCTTCTCCGGTTCCACCACCTCCAGCCGCCCGCGATTCAGCAGCAGCCAGCCCCGGCTTTCGGGCCTGCCTTCTTCGTCGGAGACTTTCCCGTCTGCATTGCGGCCTTCGGAGAAAACGATCAGCACGAAATCCGGCGTCTCCAGCCGCACTTTGCCCTTCACCGCTGCCACCTTCGCGTCCAGCTTCTCGTAGGCGATCTCTTCGAACACGGGATGCCGCGACAACGTGCGCAACACCATCTCCCCGGAATACTCGCTCGGCCCCCGCCGGCAGCCGATGAGCCCCAGGCACACCATCAGCGCCAATGAACCGGCAATAAGCGCTGAGCGATAAGCGGGTCGCATTCCCAATCACTAAATCACCAAATCACCAAATCGCCAAATCTTTCCTGAGACCTGACACCTGACGCCTGAGAGACCCGATACCTCCCGCTCGGCGATAATCTGACAAGGTCACTCGCATGCGGGAGAGCCGCCATGAAACACGGGGCGCCTCTCGGCGCCCCCTCGCTTATTGCTTATCGCCTATTGCTTATTGCTTCACGCCTAACTGCCAGAACAGGAACGACCAGATATCGGTCCCTTCCTCGATCTGCTTGCTCACGGGTTTGCCCTGGCCGTGGCCGGCTTTGGGCTCGATGCGCAAGAGAATCGGCCGATCGGGGCCGTTCTTGGCCGACGCCTGCAGAAGCGCGGTCATTTTTCGCGAGTGCATCGGGTCCACGCGCGTATCGCTCTCCGCCGTGGTGATCAGGATGGCGGGATAATCCGTGCCTTCTTTCACGTGATGGTAGGGCGAGTACGCGTACAGGAAGTCGAACTGTTTGGGGTCTTCCGCCGAGCCGTACTCCGGAATCCAGAGTTTCGCGATCTGGAAGTTCTGGTAGCGCAGCATGTCGAGCAGCGGCACCTGGCAGACTACGGCGCGGAACAGGTCCGGACGCTGGGTCAGCGCCGCCCCCACCAGCAGGCCCCCGTTCGACCCGCCCTGGATGGCCAGCCGGTTCTTGTTGGTGTACTTCTCCTGGATCAGGTACTCGGCCGCGGCGATGAAGTCGTCGAACACGTTCTGCTTCTTGTCCAGCATGCCGCCGCGATGCCACTCCTCGCCGAACTCG
>DATIGQ010000069.1 GCA_035454605.1 Terriglobales bacterium | reverse complement strand
GTGGTGAACCTGCTGGCGTTGGCCTTCGCGCTGTTTCACACCATCACCTGGTTCAACCTGGCGCCGAGCGCCATGGCGGTCCGCTGGCGCGGCCGGCGCCTTCCGGACGCGATGGTGGCGGCTCCCAACTACGTGGCCTGGCTGATTGTGACGGCAGCCGTGGCTTGGTTCGTTCTGAGAGGTTAACGATGGCGCGTTCCAACGATCCGTTCTTCTGGGGATTGTTCAGCGCCGGCGGTGTGGTGGCCGCCTTCCTGGTGCCCGTGCACCTTTTCCTCTTTGGGCTGGCATTGCCGCTTGGATGGATCCAGGGTCCCGGCTACGAGCGGCTGATGGAGCTGGCGCGGCATCCGCTGGTGCGAGCGTACCTGTTCGTGCTGTGCTCTTTGCCGCTCTTCCATTGGGCGCACCGCTTCCGCTACACGCTCTATGACGGCCTGCAAATCAAGCACCTGACCGAAGTGATCTTTGCGTTCTGTTACGGCGGCGCAGTCGCCGGCACGGTGATTGCGGCATACTTGCTATGGACAATCGGCTAAGTCCGAGGAGTCGCGCATGGAATTGATACTGAAGCCCATCTCGCACAGCGGCATTGCCGAGGCTCTGGAGAAAGTGGATCTGTATCGCTACCTGAACGAGCCGGAAGAGGCGGAATCCATTTGCCGCGACATCCTGGCTGTCGAGCCCGAAAACCAGACGGCCATCCGCCAGTTGGGGATGTGCATTACCGACCAGTTCAGCGGAGAACCTTCCGACCGGGTGGGCGAGGCGGAAGGCGTGCTGGAAGGCCTGACCAGTCCCTACGAACGTCTGTACTACACGGGACTGCTCTATGAGCGGCGCGCCAAGGCACAGCTGGGCGCGGGACGGCCGGTGCAGAGTGTGCTGCCGCTGTTCGAGGAGGCGATGCGCCGCTTCGACGAAGCGGAGAAAATCCGGCCGGCGGGCAACGACGATGCCCTGTTGCGCTGGAACCGCTGCGTGCGCCTGCTGGAAAAACTTCCGGGCGTCGACCTGGAGCGCGAGGCCGCCGAAGTCTTCGAAGCCCACGACAGCCCGCCGGTCTAGTCTTAGCGCAGAGCCTTCAGGGCAGCGGTGGCGTCGGGAACCGCGAAGTACGCATTCACCTTTCCGCCCTTCACACTGCCCGTGTAGGCATAGCGGATGTTGATCCCGGTTCCCCCCAGTTTGTCCGCGGCGGCGCCCAATGTGCCGGGCTTGTCTGCTAGGGTGAGCGCCACAACCTCCTCTTCCGTCGCCCGCCAGCCGCGGGCGGTCAGGGCCTTCTTTGCGGCGGCGGGCTTATCCACGATAAGCCGGATGGCACCTTCGTCACCGCTGACGTGTGCCAGGAAAGCCTGGATGTTGATCTTCGCTTCACCCAGCGTGGAAGCTACATCGCCCAGGACACCGGGCCGGTCGGCCACCCACACGGTGATCTGCTTCACTTTCGGCATGCAACACCTCCTGCCGCATCGAACAGAGGGATTCTAGTCCCTCATCGTCGCGGCCGCATAAGGTGAGGCGGAGCCCTTAGGCTTGCCCCGTGGGCGGCAGGCCGGTGACGCGAATGGCCGCAGTGTGCACCTTGTAGCGGGTGTTGATGGTGATGAGCAGCGCGGTGAGCTGCTCGACGATGCGGGCGTTCTCCAGCCGGCCGCCGTCCACCGCCCGCACGCCGGGGATCTTCTCGGCCAGTTCCATGGCCACCTGGCGGGCGTTTGAATGGTCGCTGCAGACGATGACGTCGGAGTCCACCGGGCCCGTGCCTTCCAGCAGTTCGGCGGAGACGTTGTGGAACGCGGCCGCGACGGCGACGCCTTCGGGCAGAAGTTCCGCCGCTTGTTGCGCCGCCGAGCCTTGCCACACGCCCAGCACGCGCGAAGGGCGTCCGCCCACGGCCACAGCCAGTGGAACGGTGCAATCGATCACGACCGCTCCCGGGCGAAAGGCGGGCTTGAGCGACTTGAGCGTGCCGGCCTGAGCTTCGAACGGCACTGTGATCACAACCACGTCGGCCTCGGCGACGGCGGCGGAGTTCTCCATGCCTTCGACCTGGCCGGCGCCGGCCTTGGCTGCCACTTCGGCTGCTTTCGCCTTGGCACGATCCGCGTCCCGTGAGCCGATGATTACGCTCATCCCGGCGCCAGCCCAACGCAGCGCCAGCCCGCGGCCTTCCGGACCCGTGCCGCCGACAATGGCGATGCGGTTCACGCGATCCTCCGTGCCGGCGCTTCCTGCCAGGAGCCGTCCTCCGCTCCCGCATGGCGGAAGCGCGTGTAGACGGTGTTGCGCTCCGCCGGAACACGGCCGAGCTCGCGGATGCGCTCGTGGAAATCCTCCGGAGCCAGGTACTGGCCCGATGTGGAGCCGGCCAGGCGCGAGATGTTCTCTTCCATCAGGGTGCCTCCGTAGTCGTTGGCGCCGGCGCGCAGGCACAGTTGCGCCACGGCGCGATCCAGCTTGACCCACGACACCTGGATGTTCTCGATGGAGCCGGCGAGCAGCAGGCGGGCCAGGGCGTGGATCTTCAGGTGCTCGGCCAGGGTGGGACCCGGGCGCGCCAGGCCCTGGTGAAACAGTAGCGTGTTCTGGTGAACGAAACCGAGAGGCACAAACTCGGTGAAGCCGCCGGTCTCCGCCTGGATCTCTCGCAGCAGCAACAACTGGTTCACCCAGTGGACGGGAGTTTCCAGATGTCCGTACATCAAGGTCGACGTGGAGCGGATGCCGCACCGGTGCGCCGTCGTGATCACCTCGCGCCACTGCGCCACGCTGAGCTTGTTGTGGGAAAGTATGTGTCGTACGTCGTCATCGAGGATCTCCGCCGCCGTTCCAGGCAGCGTGTCCAGGCCGCTCGCCTTGAGCATCCACAAATACTCGCGAAGCGGCATGCCGGTGAGCTCCACGCCATAGACCATCTCCATGGGCGAGAAGGCGTGCGCGTGCATGGTGGGAACGGCGCGCTTCACGGCGCGCAGGATGTCGCGGTAATAGAAAGCAGGCAGGTCGCGCGGCAGGCCGCCCTGGATGCAGACTTCCGTAGCGCCGCGCTCGGCAGCTTCAAGCGTCTTTTGCTCGACCTCGGCCAGCGAGAGGAAATAGGCGTCCGGCTGGCGGGCTCCGGTGGCGAAAGCGCAGAACTTGCATCCCACGAAGCAGATATTGGTGAAGTTGATGTTGCGATTGACAACGAAAGTTACGGTGTCGCCGACCAGAGCGCGACGAAGGCGATCCGCGGCCAACAGCAGTCCGACGAGATCATCGCCTTCGGCCTGTGCGAGACGCAGGCATTCCTCGTGGGTGAGAACGCCACCGTCCAGCGCGTCTTCTACCTTTTCGATGGCGGAGCGCACCTCGCAACTCATGCGGGGCGCCATGTCCTGCCATTCCGCAACGAAGAAGTTCTCCAGCTCGAGGCTGCTGAGTGCTCGCACCATGTCCTTGTCTAACGGAACAAATCCTCTGCGGCAGGACGCACCAAGTCGCGCGCTCGCCCGGCCTCCCGCTCGAAGCGGAACCCTCGAATGATACACGCCGGCGTGCGGGAGAGCTTTCCCCCGGCCAGACTGGCCACGCCGGCCAGCTCGTCGGCCACCGCCTCCAGCGTGGCCCGCAGCTTGTAACCGGCGCGGTCACGCCGCCCGCGATAGTCACGGAATACCTTCATCCCGGCCGCGCCGATGGCGACCTCGGTCAGACCGTGGCGCCACGGTCGCCCGAAGCTATCGGTGATGATCACCGGCACGCGCACGCCGAGCCGGTCGCGGAGGGCGCGATGCAACCGGTCTGCCGATCGGTCCGGGTCGGCGGGCAGCAACACCGCGCTCTTTCCGCCATCCACGTTCGAGAGATCGACGCCGCTATTGGCGCAGACCAGCCCGTGGCCCGTCTGGGTGATGAGCACGCCGCGCTGCATGCGCACCACACGCCGCGCCTGGGAAAGCGCCAGTTCCACGACGCGCGCATCACCGCCGTGCCGGCGCGCCCATCGCTGGGCGGCCTTGGCCGGCCTCACCTTGGCAAGGGAAACGATCTGACCCTCTGCCTTGGACACGATCTTGTGCGTCACCACAAGAATATCGCCGCGCTGCAGCTTCAGCCGTTGGCGGCGTAAGGCACGCAAAATGATCTCCGCCAGATCGTCGCCGGGGCGAATCTGCCCGATGCCGCGGACAGGAATGGCGCGCAACTCGGCCATGCGCGCTCACGCCCCTCGCGCCGCCAGCAAGCGCTCCTGAAGGCACCAGGAGCGCAGCAGACGCAGCGTGCGGCAGTCGTGCTGTGATGCGAGCAACGCAGCCAGGTCGGAGGGGCGGTCCACATCCAGGCCGATTCCTTCCAGCTTCAAGACCACCACGGGCAGGCCGCTCGCTTCGGCCGCACGCCGGTGCGGCAGGAAGCTGTCATTCCCGAAGCGCAACGGAAACAACGCTGCGGGACGCCGCCACACGGCATTGGTGCCGCGGCCATCTGCTGCAGGAACGAAGAGCGTTCCCTGCGGTGGAACGCTCGCCGCCATATGCTGCAACTCCTCGGCGGTGACCAACGGGATATCCCCGGGCAGGACCAGTGTTTCCGCAACGCCCCGCGTCTCGCACAGTTGCGTGGCCATGTCGATGGCGTCCGTCTCGCTGCGGTTTTCGGTTTCCTCGAGGATCTCGAAACCGTGTGCCCGTGCCAACGCGCTCGCAACCGAATCGCTGGTGACCACCGCCGTGGCGGGCCGTGCCCGCCAGCCGGCGATAGCCGCGAGCACGTCGGCCAGCATGGCTTCCGCCAGAGCGAAGCGTTCGGGGGCATCCAACAACGGCGAAAGCCGCTGCTTGGCGTTCTCCAGATTCTTGACCGGGACCAGAATCATCGCGCCGCCGTTCCCACCCCCGCTGCTCGCAATGCTTCCTCCGCGAGCGCGACCTTGTCTGCGTCCGTGGTCATGATGGTGGGCGCGAAGTGAACCTGGACGCCCGCCGGGACGATCTCACTTGCCGCGGCTTCGTCCCGCAGGTCGGCAAGCAGCACATCGAGGAAATCTCCATAGGCTTGCGCTACTCCCGCGATGGAAGCCGGGAGGCCTTGCGACCGCATGAGCTCTGCCGCAGGGCCGGAAACGGCGGCGCCACCGACGATGGGGCTGACGGCAACCACCGGCGCGGCGGTTTGGCGCAGGGCGTGGCGGATTCCGGGCACGGCCAGAATGGGTCCGATGCTGGTGACCGGATTGCTGGGCGCGATGAGAACGGCGTCGGCGCCGCCAATGGCTTCCAGAACGCCGGGCGCTGGACGGGCGGCTTCGGCGCCCTCGAAGCGCACGGCGCTCACATCTGGGCGGTAACGCTCGCGCACGAAATATTCCTGGAAGGCAAGTTCGCCGAGTGGCGTCGTCAGGCGCGTCTCGACGCGCTGGTCGCTCATAGGGAGAACGCGCTGCTGCACTCCCATGCGTCCGGCGATGGCACGCGTCACCTCGCTCAGCGTTGCTCCGGCTTGCAGCATCCCGGTGCGGGTGATGTGCAGCGCCAGATCGCGATCGCCGAGTCGGAACCAGGCAGGCGCGCCCAGCCGTTCCATGGCCGTTAGGCATTCGAAGGTGTCGCCCTCGACGCCCCAGCCACGCTCGCGGCTCAGCATTCCGGCCAGCGCGTAGGTGACGGAGTCAAGGTCGGGCGAGATGTGCAGATTCCAGCAAGTGAAGTCGTCCCCAGTATTGACGATGAGGGTGAGCTCGCGTGGCGCGACCACACGCGCCAGTCCCTGAACGAACTTGGCGCCGCCGGTGCCGCCGGTGAGAACAGTGATCATGCCGCGTTCCTGGCGTAGCCTGCGGGATCGGCGGCTGCGCGAACTCTCTCCGCCACCAGGCCGGGGCGATTCACCACGGCCGGCACAAACTCCGGGTAAACCGTCAGCCGCGGCATGAGGATGGAGCCGGCGCCCGCGGTCTTTCGCTCCAGCTCTGCCAGATGCGGCCACGGCGCCTCGGGATTAATGAAGTCGGGGGTCAGCGGCGAGACTCCGCCCCAATCGTTGATGCCGGCCGAAAGCAGTTCCTCGTACCCGGGCGCGGACAGATTCGGCGGCGCCTGCAAATTCATGTCTTGCAACAACAGACGCGCGACCGCCAGCGTGCGCAACATGTCCGCCCGCGCCGGTTCCGGCCAACCGGACATGGGAATGCCCGGCTTCACGCGAAAATTCTGCACGATCACTTCCTGCACGTGGCCGTAGCGATCCTGGAGCCCGCGGATAGCCAGCAACGCATCCACGCGGTCGGCAAGGGATTCGCCGATCCCAATCAGGATGCCGGTGGTGAAGGGCACGCCCTGGCGGACCGCTTCCTCGATGGTCTCCAGCCGGCGCCCGGGAAGCTTGTCCGGCGCGGGCTTGTGGGCATCCAGTTCCGCGTTGGTGGTTTCCAGCATCAAGCCCATGCTGGGCGAGACTTCGCGCAGCCTCGCAATCCACTCCGCGCTCATGAGGCCGGGATTGGCGTGGGGAAGCAAAGACGTTTCCCGCAGCACCAGTTCACACATGGCTTCAAGGTAGTGGAGCGTGGACTTGTAGCCCAGGTGGCGCAGGGTATCGCGCATCTCCGGGAAAGCCAGTTCCGGCTTGTCGCCGAGCGAAAACAGCGCCTCACGGCAGCCCAGGCGCTCGCCGGCGCGCGTGACCTCCAGCACTTCTTCCGGCGTCATGGTGTGGGCGCCGGGCTGTGAAGGATCGCGCCGGAACGTGCAGTATCCGCAGTAGTCGCGGCAGAGGTTGGTCAACGGCAGAAAGACCTTGGGAGAATAGGTAACCACACGCGGGCGGTAACGTTCCTTGGCGGCACGGGCGGCGGCGAGCAAGTCGGGCATCAGTTCGTTGTCAGTCGTCAACAAACGGCAGGCTTCTTCGCGCGTCAGGCGGCGGCCTGCCCGTGCTTCCGCGAGGATCTCGCGCAGCGGAGCACACTCGTGCGCCTTCTGCGAGCGAGAACCCCCCGGAGCGTGTTGTTGCGCTGGAAAGGTCACGGGTTGCGGCTAGCGCCTATGATAGCGTGCGGCCGGGCTACCGGAAGGATGGAAGACACCCAGCAGTCGAACGGCCGTATGCAGCGGGTTTTCCAGGTAGTGGCTGACGCCGGCGGGGACGTGAATGCTGGTTCCGGGGGAGAACTGGCTGCTGTCGGTCTCCGTATGCACAATGCCGGAGCCGTCCAGGATGTAGATGGCCAGCTCGTAGGGATGGGCGTGCACCTCGTCGCTGCCGGGCGGGATGAGCCCTACGAACTGGGTCACGTTCTGGCAGCCCATCTCCTGATTCACCAGGACGCGGAACTCGCGGTTGCGCATGCCCTCGATGGGGCGCTCCTGCTCCCGCACCACACGCCAGGGTAGCTTGCGTCCGCGTCGCGGCTCCTGCACCGGCCGGGTGACCACATGCGAGAGGTCGTCCTCAGGAGACATCACGCTGACGATCACCAGCTTCTGCTCGCTGCGGTTCTCCACGCTGTACTCGGCGCGCGGCGGGATGAAGACGCCCGCGTCCGGTTCCAGTTCATAGTCGCAGGCGCCGATGGTACAAGCGCCGCGCCCGCTCACCACGTAAAGGACTTCCTCCCCGACCGGGTTCACACGTACCAGCGAGCGGCCCGGGCTGTACTCACTGACGGAGTGCGCCAAATGCTGCGCGCCGGTGCGGGATGTGATGAGCTGGCGATAGGAGCGTGTTCCCTCGCGTATGGGTTCGCCGTCGCCCTCCACCAGAACGCGCACGCCGCCGGAGAGTTCCCGCATCCCTCGCTCCCTAGAATCCTTTTTCGCGGGCAAAGCCTAAGGCCACGGCACCCAAGGCGATGATCACCAGGGCAGAACCCGACGCGGCGAGAGCCTTGGGCCCCAAGCCCGGCTCGAACGTCTGCAAGATCACGCCCAGGGGGAATAGAACCGATCCCGCAACCAGCAGAACCGCCAGGATCTTGCGATGGCGCTCGGCGTAGCCCACGCGATCGAAGACGAGTCCCAACAGTAACAGCAGAGTGGCCAGTCCGCCCCAGTGGGAGTGGACGTCCACTTCGCGGACGTACTCGAAGCGGGTGGCGGCATATTCGTCGATGGAGGCGTTGGCCTCGGCGAGCTTGCGCTCGGCGGCACGCGCAAAACCCGTAGCCAGCGAGCCCCCCATCTTCTCCAGCGTCTGGTGCTCGTCGAACAGCGCGTACCACAGCCCGTAGCTCATGCTCCAGAGGACCAGCGCGAGCCCGCCGGCGAGCAGCAGTTTGCGCGATCCGCTCATGCCGCCGCTCCTTTCCCGGCATCGGCTGCGCCGGTGTAGCGCAGGATGCCGGCCAGCATCCCGAGCAGAGCAATCACCACCAGCAAGCCGCCGATATCCGCGAGGGCTCCAGCCAGCAGCCCCAGCCGGATTTCCGCCAGGACAAACACCGGCAGCATGACCGAGCCGGCCAGCAGCACCATCACCCAACGCCGCTTCCAGCGCTCGCTCAGATAAACGTAGGGCTGCACGAAAGCCAGCATCATGGCCAGCAGTCCGAACTCGATGACGTGAGCGTGGGCCGCTATCTTGACGGCCTTGTCGCCCTGGAGCGCACCGTAATCCGCCACCGCCTGCTCCGCCCCGGCAAGGTCCTGGGAAGCGGCATCGACGGCCATGGCGCGCAGCAGTCGCGTGTCTTCCGCGGCGTGGTGGTAAAGGTCGGTCCAGGCGTAGTAGCCGCCGTGCAGAAAGCCGGCCAGCACCAGCAGCGTGCCACCGGCCAGCAGCGTGCGAGCGGCCCAACTGCGGTCGGCCAGCAGGTTCTCTTCCGCGGGCGCAGCATGCCCACCCTGTGTGTAACGCACCAGGCCCAGCAGTTCACCGGCGCAGGCCAGAATCACCAGGAAGCCGCCGAAGTCCGCCGTAATGCTGGCCCACCCAATGGCCTCCAACGGGCTGTACTTCAAGCCCACATAGTGGATGAGGAAGACCGAGGGCGGAAGCAAGGTGGCGCCGGTGAGAAAGAGTTTGGCCAACCGTTTCTTGGCCGTATCACTCAACGCCACGTAGGGTTGAATGAGGGCAAGAACGATGGCCAGGTAACCAAAGGCGATGATGTGGACGTGCGTGTCCACCTTGGTGCCACGGTTCTCCAGCAGGCTGCCGATGGCGCCAAAGTGCTCCAGGACGGCTTGCGGCTGTTCCGCCGCCACCGCGCGTGTCGCGGCCAGCAGATGCTCGCCGATGCGGCCTGCATTCTGGTGCAGCACGAATACGGCAAAGATGTCTCCGAAAATCAGGCCCGCCAGGACCAGCGCGACGCCGCCGAACACCAGAAGCCGCGTAGCGCTCATGGGAGCGAACGCGTGCGCAATTCCAGCCGGCCCTGATCCGGCCATCGCCTCCTGGCGGCTCGCCATGTGCCTCTCTACCCTTTGCGAAACGCCGGCATCACTTTGTCGGCAAAGAGTTGCTGCGTCTTGATGGACTTCCAGTGCTCCAGGCCCCCGAAATTGGCCACGATCGCCAATTCCCGGATGCCGCCTTTCTTCTCCACCTCGCGGATCTGGCCGATGACTTTCTCAGGAGTCCCGATGAACGCGATCTCCTGCTCGACGATCTGCTCATACGTGAGCTTGGTCAGCGACTCGAGCGCTCCACTGGCGTAGAAGCCGTAGCCCTTGGCCCGCAGTTCCTTTTTCATCTCCTCGTCCTGCAGCGATTCGACGGGCGAAGCATTGAAAGCCAGGAAGTTGTACAGAGCCTGCTCTACCTCGCGGCGAATCACGTTCTCGTCCTCGTCCAGATAGACCGGGCGGATGTAGACGATGTCCGGTGTGTGGCCGTGCTCGGCGCAGGCCTTCTTGTAGATGTTCAGCGGGCCTTCCAGCACGCCCCAGGGCAGCAGCGGCGGCACGAATACGCCCCAGCCGCGCTCTCCGGCCATCTGGTAGGTGATGTCGCTGGTGCCGCCGGTGAACAGACGCGGATAGGGCTTCTGCACCGGCTTGGGCACCACCGAAAGATTCTTGACCTTGTAGTGCTTGCCCTCGTAGGAGAACTTGTCCTTGGTCCAGGCCAGCAGCAGGATGTCGATGGCCTCGTCATAGCGCGGACGGCTCTCCTCCAGCGGAACACTGCTGAGGGGAAACAGCCAGGCGTGGCCTCGGCCCAGGCCGCATTCCAGGCGCCCGTGGGTGAGGATGTCGGTTTCCGCGATCATGCCCGCCAGTCGCATGGGATTCTCCAGCGGCAGGGTGTGCAGCGCGGTGCGGAAACGTATGCGCTCGGTGCGCTGCGCGGCCGCCGCGAACATGGCCAGAGGGTTGGCCGAGATGGAAAACTTCTGGAAGAAGTGATGGTCAATGATGGAATACACGTCGAACCCGACTGCATCCGCGTGCTCGATCTGCCGGAAGATTTCCCACGTCAGATCCTGGTGGGATTTTCCCGGCGGGGTTTGCATCTCACAGTAGATTCCGAATCGCATTCCTGGGTCAGCTCCGTCTCGATGGTTGCAACAAAACCCCACACCTTAACACGGGCGCGCCACTTCGGGAATTCCTTCTCGCACCGCTTCCCTCAGAGGGAAACCCGACTGACCCCAAATCCACTGCGGCGCAAGGCTCTTCTCAGGGTCAGGAGGGCGCAAAGAGCGGGAAAAGCGGGGCGGTGGCGACCGCCCCGCTTCTTTGGCTAGAACGAAAGTCGCAACGCGAATTGCAGTTGGCGCGGGTTGAAAATGGCCCGCGGCGATCCGTAAGTCGGGTTGGGCGAGCCTTCCAGGAAAAAGGGACCGGCGCCACACACCGCGGGCACCGGTGAAATGTTGCAGAAGTCCGCCGCCCCGTAGGTAGTGTTGAAGAACCGAACGTTGAGCGTGTTGAACAGGTTGAAGGCTTCGACGATGCCTTCCAGCTTCACCTTCTCACCCAGGTTGAACACGCGCGACACTCGCGCATCGATGCTGTAGAAGCCGTCTCCCTGGAAAGTGTTACGCGGCTCGATGCCCACGCGGTCGTTGACGCCGAAGACATCGCCATTGGCGTCGAACCCGGCGAACTTGGTGAAATACCGGGCGGACTGCAGGCTGATGATGCTGCCCAACTGCCAGTCGTTCACGATGGGGTTCACCTTCTTGGGCCCAAAGACCGTGAAGTTTCCCACAAAACGGTGCGCAATGTGGTCCGAGGAGATGGCCCGCTCGCGGCGGAAGCCGGTATCGCTGCTGTCCTGTGGGATGAGCACAAAGCTGGGATTGGGTCCATTGTCGATGCCCTTGGACCACGTGTAGCTGGTCCCGAAGCCGAAATGCTTGCCGGGTCGCTTCTGGAAGTTCACCAGCAAGCCGTCGTAGGTCGAGCTCCAGCGCGAGTCTGCCTCGAAGTACACGGCCACGGTGGGCAGCTCGGTCCCAGGGAGGAAGTTGGCCGGGTCACCGCAGACCGGTGAGAACAGGAGGGGGTGATAGTCATCTTTCGACCCGACTCTCCCTTGGGAATCGTGCCGGTCCACCTGGCAGAACGGAGAGGGCTGGTTGATGTTGAAGAAGCTGGAAAGCTGCACGCCACGCACCCGCAGGTAACTCAGGTTCAGGGCTGCGTCCTTGAATGGTTCCATCTCCATCCCGAAGCTCATCTGGATCCCATAGGGCGCCTGGTGGTCTTGGGCGAAGCGCACGATCACCGAGTCGCCGAAGAAGCCGCAGCCGGAAAGCAGACCGAAGCCGGCGGGAAAGCCTTCCGGACAATTGGCTGTCACTATGGCGTCGGGATAGGTGCCAGAGTTCAGGAAGTTGAACAGCGCAGACGCACCGCTGAGCGGTCCGGCCGCGTACGTAGGCAGGCGGACGGCCGCATCCAACGAGTCTTCCTTGTTCTCGCGTCCCGGGAACTGGCCGATCACGCCGCCGCAGGAAGGCCGCTGGCAATGCAGCAGGTTCGAGGGCAGAATGCCGTGGAACAGTCCGATGCCGCCGCGGAACACGATGTTCTTGCTGGTGCCGACACTGTAGGCGAAGCCAAAGCGCGGGTCCACGTTGTCGGCATCGGTATCCAGCGCTTCGTCCGGCCACGTCTCGAATTCATAACGCACACCTAGATTCAGAGTCAGCTTGTCCGTGGCGCGGATCTTGTCCTGAATGAAGAATCCCCAGTAGGTGTGATTCAGTTTGCCCTTGGCTAGGTTGCGGATCTCGGTCGGGATCGCGCCGCCTGTGAACACGGCCGTGGAAGGCAGGAGGGTGGGCTCGTTGAAGCCCACCGGAGCCCCTGACAGCGTTGTGTTCATGCGCGGGTCGAGGCTGGGCCCGCTGTTCGCATCGTTGCGTTGGAAGAAGATCACGAAGGGAGCGCCGTTCTCAAAGCTGAATCCGCATTGCGAGGCGTAGAGGCACGCGAACGTTGCCTCGGCTGGGTAAAACAGGGGAAAGGACTCCTCCGTGCTCACCCAGTTGAAATTGCCACCAAAGCTGAGCGTGTGCTTGCCCTTGGTCCAGGTCATCGCATCGGCAATCTCGAAGCGCGGCTCGCGGTAGAAATCCGGATTGCCGCGGTTCACGCCCACCGCGAACGTGTTGGCCACTTCCAGGTGCGGCTGCGTGGTGACGGTGGGGAAGTCAAAAAAGCGGTTGGCGTACTGCACACGAAGGTCGTTCAGCAAATTGGTCCGCAGGGTGGAAGTCAAGCTGCCCACCAGCGACTGGTCACGGAAGTTGTTGTTCTTGAAGGCTGAGGGGAGGTCAAAACCGTCGTTGAGTGGTGAGACGTTGATCTGCTCGGCGTCGTTGAAGAAATAGCGGACGAACAGGTAGTGCCGGTCGGAGAGGGCTGCGTCCAGCTTGATGAGGAACTGGTCGTAATCAAAGCTCCGGTCCTGCCGCAATTGTTCAGTCGGCAGGCCGCCTGCCACGCCTGCGCACACATCCACCGAGTTGGGGTCTGCCGGCAGCGGCGCCAAGTTCCCGAACAGCGTGCACTTAATGTTGTTGATGGCGGTGATGTTGTTGTTGATCACCGAGTTGTAGAACGGATTCTCGCGCCGCCGCTGGCCCTCATAGTTGCCGAAGATCCAGACCTTGTCCTTCTTTACCGGTCCGCCAAGCGTGAAGCCGTACTGGTTCTGGATAAGCTTGTCCAGCAGCTCGCAGCCCCCGGAACTGAGTACGCCGGGCGTATTGCAGGTGTCCAACCGGTCCAGGTTGGGGGACTGCAGTAGGCTCTTGGCGTCGACGGCATCGTTGCGATGGAACCAGTAGGCGCCGCCGTGCCAGTTGTTAGTCCCGCTCTTGCTGATGATGTTGACGATGCCGCCGACCGCACGCCCTGCTTCCACGCTGTACTGGGTGTTGATGACGCGGAACTCCTGCACCGCCTCCTGCGACGGTGTGGTTTTCTGCACGCCCGACGCGGTGGACATGTTGTCCGCCCCATCGATGGCCACCAGGTTGTAGTGGATGTTCTGACCCGCAAAGGAGATCTTTGTGACGGGCTCAATGATCACGTCCGTGGAACCCGATGTGGTTTCGCCTACGGTCACGCCCGGGGCCAGCAGAGCGAAATCGATGAACTGGCGCCCGTTCACGGGCAGGTTCTGGATCTGCACTTCGCTGATCACCGAACTCACCGAGGTGCGCGTCGGCTCCACCAACTCGCTCTGCGCCTGCACGGTCACTTCTTGCTCCACCGCGCCTACCGCCAGGCTGAAGGCGACCACCGCGGTCTGCCCGACCGTGAGCACCACTCTTTTCGAGTCCGGCTTGAAGCCGCTGCGTTCCGCCGTGACCCTGTATTCCCCGGCCGGCAGGCCCGCGATCTGATAGTCGCCGTTCCCGCTGCTGGTGACCGAGCGCGAGAGCCCGGTCGCGGTACCGACTGCGGTCACCTTGGCATCCGGCAACGCGGCGCCGCTGGTGTCTACCACCTTGCCTTCAAGGGTGGCGTTGATTTGCTGCGCGAACGCGGGTACTGCGGCAACGACCAGAAACAACATCAGAAACAGAGCCACTGCAGCCGAGCGTGTCATATGCCTCTCCACTTCCCCCTGGTTGGCCCCAAAGGCAGCACGTCTAAGCCATTGGAGTGCAGCGAGTTAACTAAAAATCAGAGGCGGCTGTCAAGCTTTTTGAAACGGAGTCACAGCCGAATGTGACCGAGCGGACCAACGCCGGCGCATAGGCCCGTTCCAACTCGCAATCGCTTTGAGTTTTACGTTGACGTTGGTTATAGTGCCAACCCTCACCGGGTGCCCAGGGTTTCCTGCGTCATCAACCGGGGGAGTAGCTCCTTGCCCGGTGCGCACTTCCGACAAGCTAAGGAGGTAACGCGATGGCAAGCAAGGGACAGATTCTGGCCGGATTCCTGGCGCCGCATCCGCCCCATCTGATCTACGGCGAGAATGCGGAAGCAAACGAGCCGCGTTCCACCGGCGGATGGGAAGTACTCCGCTGGGCCTACGAGAACTGTCGCGAACGGATTCGCGACCTGAAGCCGGACGTCATCCTGGTGCACACACCTCATTGGATGACCATTGTCGGCCATCACGTGCTGCGAGTTCCGCACCTGAGCGGCGTTTCCGTAGATCCCATCTTTCCCCATCTTTTCCGCTATCGCTACAACATCAACGTGGACGTGGAACTGGCGGACGCCGTGCACGATGAGGCCCTGGCCAGCGGCCTGCTCTCCCGCAAGATGACCAACCCCAATTTCCGCGTGGATTACGGCACCATCATCTCACTGCACATGCTGAATCCGAACTGGGACATCCCCATCCTCAGCATCTCCGCCAACAATTCTCCCTACTATTTTTCGCTCAAAGTAGGGATCGAGGAAATGAACAAGCTGGGTGAGGCGACTCGCCGGGCGATCGAGAAGACGGGCAGGCGTGCGGTGCTGGCGGCCAGCAACACGCTCTCACATTTCCATTTCGACCGCGAGCCCAATCCCGCTCTGCCCGAGGACATGAGCAAGGAGCACATCTTCAGCCACGAGAACTACCTTTGGGACATGAAGGTCGTGAACCTGATGCGTCAGGGCAAGATGGATGAGCTGGTGAAGGTGCTACCGGAGTTCATCAACTCCACGGCTTCGGAAGTCAAGTCTGGCTCGCTGTTCTGGATGCTTTCCGCCATGGGCTTTCCGAAGATCCCGGCCCGCGTGCACGGCTACTGGACGGTGATCGGGACCGGCAATGCCGTGGTGGAGTGGAACCTGGCGGGTGGAGGGAATGGCCATGCCTGAGGGAAGAGTTGTCCAGGCGTACATCCTGCCCGGTCTCCCGCACCTGGTGCTGGGCGGTAAGAACAAGCCCTGGGCGGAGCTGCAGAGCGCGATGGAGACCGTGGGCAAGAGCATTCGCGCCGCCAAGCCTGACGTCGTGCTCATCTTCAGCACGCAATGGATCTCGGTCCTGGGGCACCTGTTCCAGGGTCTGCCCAACCCCAAGGGAGTCCACGTGGATGAGAACTGGCACCACTTGGGTGAGATCCCGTTCGATTTCCAGGTGGATGTGGACCTGGCCCAAAAGGCCGTGGAGGCCGCGGGTCAGCGCGGTCTGCAGGCGCGCGCCGTGAACTTCGAAGGCTTTCCCGTGGATACCGGCACGCTGGTGGTGAACCACTTCCTGGGGAAGGATGGCATCCGCCTGAGCGGGGTCTCGTGCAACATCTACGCCGGCCGCGACGACGAGCTCGCGCTGGGAGCCGCCACAGCGGAAGCCGTGCGCAAGTCCGGGAGACGCGCGGTGCTGGTGGCCTGCACCGGGCTCTCCGGCCACTTCTTCACCAAGGAGATCGCGGCCGACAGCGACCGCGTTTCCAAGGATGAGGACGACCAGTGGAACCGGAAGCTGCTCGACCTCATCAGCCAGGGGAAGAACAAAGAAGCGGTCGAACTTGCCGGCGATTTTGCGGCGGCGACCGGCGCGGACATGGGCTTCAAGGCGTTCTATTGGCTGATGGGCGCGCTGGGGACTCCCGCGGTGCGCGGCAAGGTGCTGGCCTACGGCCCCATCTGGGGCACCGGGGCCGCCGTGGTGCAGTACGACCTGGGCTAGCGGGAGTAAGGGTGAGCAAAGAATCCCAGCGCGTTGATACCCGAACGGCACCCCAGCCGCTGGGCGCCTATGCGCATGCCGCCCGCGCGGGACAACTGCTGTTCATCTCCGGGCAGGGAGCCCGCGATCCTGCCACTGGCCGCGAACGCGGCGTGCTCCTCAACCCGGACGGCAGCATGAAGTCCTACGACATTCGCGAGCAGACCCGCGCCGCTATCGCCAACGTGGAAGCGGTGGTGCGAGCCGCGGGCGGTGCGCTCGAAGACGTGGTGGACGTGACCGTGTTCCTGATCAACATGGCGGATTTCTCCGCCTACAACGAGGTGTACGCAGAAGCGTTCGGCAGCCATCGCCCGGCGCGCACTACGGTGGGCGCAGCCTCTCTGCCGGGCAACAACGCCATCGAGATCAAAGCCGTTGCCTGTCTGCGTCCCGAGGGCGAGCCTCGATGAACGCCAGCCGGGCTTCAGAGGCTGTCCGTCACGAGGCCGACGCGCTGGCAGACGTACGCTTGTTCATCGGCGGCCAGTGGGGGGACGCGCGCAGCGGCCGTACCTTCGAAACCCTGAATCCCGCCACCGGTGAGCGGCTGGCCTGGGTCCACGAAGCCGGCGAGGCGGACGTGGATGCCGCGGTTCGAGCGGCACGCGATGCCTTCGAGCGCGGTCCCTGGCCGCGCATGAGCGTGGCCGAGCGCTCCCAGGTGCTGCACCGAATCGGCGACCTGATCGAGAGCCGGCGCGAAGAGTTGGCACGCCTGGAGACTCTGGACACCGGCAAGCCTATCCGCGAAAGCCTCGAAGTGGACATTCCCCGCGCTTCCTACAACTTCCATTTCTTCGCGGACCTCATCCGCAGCGCGAGCACGGAATTCTTCCCCATGGACGGCAAGGGGATGAACTACGTCCTGCGCGAGCCCGTAGGAGTGGCGGTGCTCATCACGCCCTGGAACCTCCCGCTCTACCTGGCCACCTGGAAGGTCGCGCCCTGCCTGGCGGCCGGCAACACCTGCGTGCTGAAGCCGGCGGAGTTGACTCCGCTCACCGCCGCGCGGCTCGCCGACATCGCCAGCGACGCGGGTCTGCCGCCGGGCGTGCTCAACGTCGTGCAGGGATTCGGTCCGCAGTCCGCCGGGGAGGCGCTGACCCGCCATCCACAGGTTGACCTGATCTCATTCACCGGTGAGACCACGACCGGCAAGGCCATCATGGCCGCGGCGTCGTCCACGCTGAAGCGGCTCTCGTTCGAGCTGGGCGGAAAGGGCGCGGTGACGGTCTTTGCCGATGCCGACCTGGATCAGGTTCTTCCCATCGTCCGGCGGGCCGCCTTCCAGAACCAGGGCGAGGTTTGTCTGGCCGGCTCGCGCATCCTGGTAGAGGAAGCACTCTTCGATGCTTTGGTAGAACGCCTGACAGCGGCAGCGCGCGGCATCCGGGTGGGCGATCCCCTCGACCCGGCCACAGAGATGGGTGCCCTCATCAGCGAAGAGCATCGGGAGAAGGTAGCCGGCTACGTCCGCCTGGCGGTCGATGAAGGCGGGCACATCCATTGTGGCGGAGAGCCGCCACGGGATCTCCCCCGCGGCAATTTTTATCTTCCCACGGTGATTACTGGGGTGAGCCCGGAGAGCCGTGTATGCCGCGAGGAAATCTTCGGGCCGGTGGTGACCGTGCAACCGTTCCGCCATGAGCAGCAAGCGGTGGATCTGGTGAACGACACGCCATACGGTTTGTCCAACGTGATCTGTACGCGCGATCTGGAGCGTGCGCATCGGGTGGCCGCCGGCCTTCGCAGCGGCATCGTCTGGATCAACTGCTGGATGGTGCGCGACCTGCGCACACCCTTTGGCGGATACAAGAAGAGCGGCATTGGCCGCGAGGGCGGCCGTCACAGTCTGGAGTTCTTCACCGAGGCCAAGACGGTCTGCGTGAAGGTTTAGGAGCGCGAACCCGGCTGCATCGAGAAAGGATCACTGATGACCCCAGCGCGAAAGTCCAAAGTCCATCCCGCCGGCGACACCGATTACTCTATCTGGTCGCTCGCCTACTGTCAGGCCGACATGCCGTACGACTTTTTTGGCGGCTCCGGGCCTTTCAGTAATAAAGGCATCATCAAGATCCCCATGATCTACACGCTGCTGGTGGGCGGCGAGGTTGGCGGCAAGCAACACGTCGCGCTGGTGGACTGCGGCTTTAAACACCGGAAGTGGCTCAAGCGCTACGCCTTCTCCCACTGGGAGGATCCCAAAACGGTCCTGGGCCGCGTGGGGTTCTCGCCCGCGGATGTCGAAGTGATCCTGTGCACGCACATGCATTTTGACCACATCGGGAACTTCGAGGCTTTTCCCAATGCCAAGCTGTACGTCCAGCTCGACGAGTACATGGGATGGCTGCAGGCAGTGAGTTTCGCGCGCCAGATCGGCGAGAAGGAAGAAACCTCCTGGATCTTCTCGTCATTCGATCCCGAAGACTTGAAAAAGGCTTCGCGGGGCGCCGCCGACGGCCGCATCCTGTTCATCCACGGGGACGCCGAGGTTCTGCCGGGCATCACGGCGCATCTGGCCAAGGATTCGCATACTTTCGGGACGCAATGGTTCCGGGTGCGCACCCGCAACGGACCCTTTGCCATCGTCGGCGACACCATTTACTGGTATTCGAACATCGAGATGATGTGGCCGCCCGGCTACAACCAGGGCAACGCCTTCAACCAGATCTACACCTACCACCGCATCCGGCAGACCCTGAAAGGGGAGGTCCGGCGCATCGTGCCCGGGCACGACCCGGTCCTGTGGGAGAGGCACCCCACCTGGGTCCCGAAGACCTTCAATCAGGTCGCGGAACTGAATGTGGCCGAAGGCGCCGCTTCACGGCGTCCCAAGCGGATCCGCTAGCGGCATCACCCGCGGATATAGCCATGCTGGGCCAGGCGCTTGCCCGAGGCGGCGTAGGCTTCCTTCGGCATATCCTGCACGCCGGCGGCGTCGCACCAGCGGTTGTAAAAGTTGAACAGCGCGCACACGGTGATGGCGTCGTAGAGCGTTTCCTCGCTGCAACCGGCCTGGCGAGCGGCTTCCACGTCCGCGGGTTGGATCTCGTAGGACTTCTTGTTCACCTTGACGACGAACGCGAACAGCGCCTTGTCCTTTTCCGGGAGCGCTGATGAGCGGTAGTCGCGCAGCACGGCATCGACCAGCGCCCGGTCTCCCAGTAGCTCCGCCGCGCCCGCGGCGTGGCTACCGGTTCAAAAGGGACAGTGGTTCTGGGCCGAGGTGAAGGCCGCAATCAGTTCGCGCATGCCGGGCTCGAGCGGCGACGGTCCCCGCATCACCGCCTGCGTGAAGCGCGCCAGGTGCTCGGTGGCCTCCGGCTTGTGTTTGAAGAGATGGAGGATCTGCGGCACCACCATGCCCGCGGACTGCATCATGCGGACCGCGTCCGCATGCGGGCCGGAGCCCGGCGCCTGTTCGATTCCTTCGAGAAACATCGGCTTCATCGTGTTCTGCCCTTTCGTCCAGCCTTCCTGTCCTTCCGCGCATGATAGCGCATGTATTCCCGCACTCGGCGGCGGTAGGCGG